>NZ_JBEEAC010000100.1:0-949 GCF_040120695.1 Plantactinospora sp. B6F1
GACGGGCCGGGCCGCAAGTCCTGGGCGGATGTCCGCGACCCCACGATCACGGACCCAAGGGACGCGATCATCGAGGTGGACACCGTGACGATCTGCGGCACGGATCTGCACATCCTGGCCGGCGACGTACCAGAGGTCCAGCCCGGGCGGATCCTCGGACACGAGGCCGTCGGCACCGTCGTCGAGGTGGGCGCCGGGATCACGGGCCTGAGCCGGGGCGACCGCGTCCTCGCCTCCTGCATCTCGGCGTGCGGCGTGTGCCGCTACTGCCGCTCCGGCCGGTACGGGCAGTGCCTGGGCGGCGGCGGATGGATCCTCGGCCACCACGTCGACGGCGTACAGGCACAGTACGCCCGACTGCCCTTCGCCGACCTGTCCACCTACCGACTACCGGCAGACGTCAACGACGAGGCCGCCGTCATGCTGGCCGACATCCTGCCAACCTCCTACGAGGTGGGTGTGCTCAACGGTCAGGTCCGACCGGGCGACACCGTCGTGGTGGTCGGAGCCGGGCCGATCGGGCTCGCCGCGATCCTGACCGCCCGGCTGTACTCCCCGGCGCACATCGTCGCGGTCGACAAGGCCCAGAGCCGGTTGCAGGCGGCCAAGCAGTTCGGCGCCGACGTCACCGTCGACGCCGGCGAGGATCCCCGGGAGACCGTCCACGCGCTCACCGGCGGGCTCGGCGCGGACGTGGTGATGGAGGCGGTCGGCACGCCGCAGGCGTTCGAAACCTGCACCACGCTGGTCCGCCCTGGCGGCCGGGTGGCGAACATCGGCGTGCACGGCAAGCCGGCCACGCTGCACCTGGAAGAGCTGTGGAGCAGGAACGTCACGATCACGACCGGCCTGGTGGACACCTACTCGACGCCGGACCTGCTCACGATGCTGAGCGCGGGTCAACTCGACGTGGGGCACATGATCACGCACCGGTTCGCGCTCGACGTGG
>NZ_JBEEAC010000101.1:0-904 GCF_040120695.1 Plantactinospora sp. B6F1
GATCAGCGCTGCAGTGTCAGCAGGCCCGGCCGGTACGGCAGCAGACCGTAGTCGCCACCCGAACTGGGCGATCGCCCCTGGTAGAGCAACTGCAGATTGCAGGCGTCGACCGTCATCGTCTGATCCGCGTTGGTCCGGATCAGCTCACCGTGACTGATGTCGTTGGTCCAGGTCGCCCCACTGTTGGCCTTACCAGCGAACGGATTGCTCTCACTCGTCGCCTGCGGCGTCCACGACCCACCCAGACTCGTCGCGGTGAACGACCGGAAGTACCGACCCTGCGAACCGATCGCCTCCACGAGCATCAGGTACCGGTTCTCACCCTGCAACTTGTACACCTGCACACCCTCGAACAGGTTGTTCGTCGAGTCAGTCATGATCGTCGTGTAGTTCGAACCGAAACTGCCCGGGAAGTTCCCGATCGGCATACTCGCCCGGTAGATCCGACCGTTGTCCCCGGCAAAGAAGAGATACATGTTCGAGCTGTCACCGATCAGCGCCTGATCGATCGGACCCGTGTTGGAGTTGGAGATACTCCCGGTGAACAGCGTCTGCTGCGCAGACCACCCGTTCGCGTTCGTCGGGTTACTCGACGTCCGGTAGGAGAAGGCGGTCCCACCCCACTGGTAGGCCAGCACCCAGATGTTACGCGGCGCGAAGTAGAACAACGACGGCGCAACCGTCGCCGACGACATCGCGTTCTGGCTGGCCGACCCCATCTGGGACCAGTCCGAGAAGAGACCGAAGTTCATCGAGCCCCACGTCGTACCGGTATCGTGCGTCGTCGCGTACACCAGATGCTGCCCGTTGTACGGCGCGTAGGTGAAGTCCTTCAACGACACCCAACCCGACCTCGGCTGCGCCAACGCACCCGTCGACGACCACCGGTACGACGACGGAAGGG
>NZ_JBEEAC010000102.1:0-869 GCF_040120695.1 Plantactinospora sp. B6F1
AGGAGACCACGCCCACCGCCGCGACAGACGGCCCACCACCATGCCCAGAGCCCACCCACATCGATCAACAGTGATCAAGGCTGCCGGGCCGACGTGGCCAGCGCCAGGCGCGAATCATCGAGGCTAGGCATGTCAAACAGCAGGTAGAAGCGGGTTCCGTTGAGGACGTCAGTGGCTGCCTCTCCCCACGTGCCGCCCGGGATCCAACGGTAATCGTTGCAACGCCAACTGCCAGTGGACGATTGGTACAAGCAGGCTTTCACGTATTCGCCTTGGTTAGGCTTGACGTTGATGTCGATACAGTTCGACGTGGTGGTGGCGTAGCCTGTGGCAGGCCATCTGCCGGGGCCGCCATTGTAGCTGTCTGCATCGTAGCTGCGCGCAGAGCCATAGCAGGACATTATCGCGAGGTCAGACGGGGTCTCTTGTGACGCGCCCTCGCCGGCCCGTCCATTGTCGTGCTGGGTCGCGGTGATCCGATCTGAGTCGACCCCTGCCTCGGCCATGGCGGGCGCGCTCACTCCGGCAATAGTCAATACCGTCAGTGCGGCTATGAGCGCGCTGCCCCTTTTGAAGTTCATCCCTACTCCTCGGAGGTTGGGTGTCTTGTTGAACCTAATTCCAACATGTATGACCGTCGATGTGATAGTTGTGTCTGAAACCTTACATGCCTGTCGTTTCCCTGATCGTCGATCTTGGCGATACTCGACCTGGACAAGATCGTCATTAAGGGATGTCTCGCAACTCGTTGGGGGTCCATGGTGGATCATGTCGGGGTGCAGGTGATCTCGGCAGCCCGCCCGGAGTGGATCTTCCCGTTCACCGGGTTACAGCCAGCCCAGTTCCGCCGCCTCGTCAGACTGGTCGCC
>NZ_JBEEAC010000103.1:0-852 GCF_040120695.1 Plantactinospora sp. B6F1
TTTCCCCCCGAGTTTCTTCGGGTTTCTTTCCTTTCGACCTGCCCGTCTGTCGGGTGGTGTCGTACCCCCGGAATGGAAGGCGACCATCATGACTTTCGTCAACCGATGGCTCCCGGCCATCACCGAGAAGACTCCGATCCGTAAGACCGCGCTGGGTGTCGCCGGACTCGCCGTCGTCGGTGGCGCGTTCGCCGGCCCCGTGATCGCGATGGACAACAACCCGACCCCGGGCGGCTCGCCGACCGCGGCGGCGGTGACCGCCGACATCAGGCAGATCGACAAGCGGGCACCGTCGAAGGTCCTCGACTACCAGTACAAGGCGCAGGAGAACTTCTACTACTGCGCGCCGGCCGCGACCAGGATCGCCCTGACCGCGCAGGGACAGACGCCGAGCCAGGACGAGATGGCACGGCAGTTGCACACGACCGAGGCGGGAACGGACTCGGCCGAGGACACCACCCGGGTGCTCAACTCCGCCGGTGGTAAGGACTACCACACGGTCGCGATCCCGGACGCCACGGCGAAGCCGGAGCAGATGGACCGGCTCCAGGTCGACGTGGTCAACGCGATCGACGGTAACCGTCCGGTGGTGATGAACATCAAGGGCACCGCCACCGATGTCGATGGTGTGTCGCACTCGTACCCGGGTGGGCACTACCTGACGGTGGTCGGCTACGACGACCACGGCCGTAAGGTGAAGATCGCCGACCCGGCCAACCCGAACCAGGCCGAGTACTGGATGAGCACCATCACCCTGGCCAACTGGGCCGCCGAACGCGGCTACTCCGCATAACCAGAACCGGACACCACACGAAAGGGCCAGCCCCGACCGGGGCTGGCCCTTTCGCCGTC
>NZ_JBEEAC010000104.1:0-773 GCF_040120695.1 Plantactinospora sp. B6F1
ACCCGGGCGGGGGGGGGGCGGGCGGGGGGGCGGGCGCCCCCACCGCTGCAGTGCGGCGGCTGGGAGCAGACCGCCGCTCACCCGCCCACGCAGCCCTCGTGGCGGTACGCAGACGGGGAATTTCGGGAGCAGGCAAGGAGGTCTTCTGAGGCGTTGCCGGCCGAGGCGTCCAAAGACGCTTCTGACCTCGACTCGCCGCATCCTTCATCTCGACCCTCCCTGGCCAGTCGTCACGACGGAGCGCGTCGGGCGAATTCAGGTTTGCCGGAAAGCGGGACGATGGGAATGTCCTATCGGTGCACTCGCGGTGCACCCGCCAACACGCCACGTGCCGTTACCATCGACGAGCTGACACGGCCCCATCGAAGGGACATCCGATGGCCGCAGTGACCACTTGGACCGGCCGGGAGGCAAACGCCCTGCGGCAGGCCCTACGGCTGAGCGTCACCGGCTTCGCCGAACATCTGGGCGCGGCCCGACGCACAGTGACCAAGTGGAGCAGCCAGGGCGAGAAGGTCCAACTACGAGGCGACATGCAGGCCGCGCTCGATACGGTGCTCGCGCGGGCCGCCCCCGACGTTCTGGAACGCTTCGAGGCCCTGCGGAGACGAGGCACCAGCGGTGCACTTGCCGATGCCGCCAGACCACTACAGAGGTTGAAAGGCTGACGTTCGGGTCGTCACGGTGGTTCGGGGTCGAGGGTCATGCCGGTGTTGACGAAGAAGCCGGCGAGGAGATGGGTCTGTTGCTGGCAGGCTCGTAGTCGTTGTCTG
>NZ_JBEEAC010000105.1:0-653 GCF_040120695.1 Plantactinospora sp. B6F1
CCGCCCTCCGCCCAGCTCATATCGGGCGAAGTCTTACTCATCGGACACCCCACCAGGACACCGCCACGCCGTTGACTTGGCCACGTTCATCCGTACCTACCTGGGGACACCAACCCGTACGCCGACATCAGCGGGGCGACACGCTGCCGGGCAGCCCTACCGCCCGGGAACTGCTCGGTTTGTCCCTGGGTAGTTCTGCCCAGTACCTCTACCTGGCCAGCCCGTATGGCGACGGTTCCGTAGCCGCGCTGACCTGGTCGGATCTCCTCGCCGGCCGCACCGTGCCGGTCCGGCTGTGGCGGCCGGGTGAGGGTGGTCTTCCCGCCGACGAGGTCGCTTTCGGCGCGGCGATCGGATGACGGGACGGATGGACATGAACATCTCCACGGGGAAGGGCGTCACAGTGGCTGGTCGGACGCGGCGGCGCAGTTCGTTCTTTCTGCTCGGTCTGCTGGCCGGCCTGGCCGGTCTGCTCTCCCCGGCGGTGCTCGCACCGCAGCCGGACACCGCGCGGCAGGTCGCACCGGCGGGGGACTGTACAAATAACGGCTGATCGACCGATCAAGGGAGAGACGCCAGATGACGACCGAGACCACCGTGGGACAGCCGGCCGCTGGGCCGGTGGGTGCGGTCACGGATGAGCAGTTGATCGC
>NZ_JBEEAC010000106.1:0-598 GCF_040120695.1 Plantactinospora sp. B6F1
CAAGAACGGCCTGCCCATACGTGTTCCCCGAAGGCCCCTGTTCCGGACGGTCACACCGTATGCCCGACCAAGAGTGCCGGACCAGCGGAACACCACGCGGGCCTCCACCTGATTTCATACCGGGTACCAACGCGATCGAGAGCCTGAACGCCCGCTTCCGCCGCGCGGTCAACGCCCGCGGACACTTCCCCACCGAGCAGGCCGCCCTCAAGGTCCTCTACCTGACCGTGGTCAGCCTCGACCCGACCGGCAAGGGCCGCGCCCGCTGGTCCAACCGATGGAAAGCCGCACTGAACGCCTTCGATATCACCTTCGACGGTCGAGTCTCCGCCGGCCGCCACTGACATCGACACAACTCCACACCGATCAAGACACGCGAGAAAAATCTCCACCGTCTAGTTGACACACCCCTGGCGGCGCCTCGCGGCCGGCGACCCGGACGGGCAGCGTGTCGGCGTACGGGTGTGCGTCCCCAGGTAGGTACGGATGAACGTGGCCAGGTCAGGCGACGTTGGCTTGGCCGTCGATGGCGGTGAGGCGGTTCTTGAGTCGGTAGCTGGGTCCGTTGATCGCGACGACGTCGCAGTGGTGCACGCGA
>NZ_JBEEAC010000107.1:0-544 GCF_040120695.1 Plantactinospora sp. B6F1
ATCGCGATCAACTGCTCATCCGTGACCGCACCCACCGGCCCAGCGGCCGGCTGTCCCACGGTGGTCTCGGTCGTCATCTGGCGTCTCTCCCTTGATCGGTCGATCAGCCGTTATTTGTACAGTCCCCATCCATCTAGACGATGATTACAGAGAGTGACGGCGCTCAGATGGCACCCAGACGACACCCACCGTCGACTTGGGACGATCAACAAAAAACGCCTGACCGCGTGTCCGCAGGTCAGACGCCTTCTGATCTTGCGCGCCCGAAGGGATTCGAACCCCTAACCTTCTGATCCGTAGCGTGCGACACTCACGCCGGCACCCCTCGTCCGAGCGGGCGACCTATGGCTGACGCACCGCTGACCGCCATACGTAGCTGCGGATCCATCCTCGTCGCCACCAACCGGGCCCTTCTAACCCGGGTGATTCACCGTGATCGTCAAGATGTGCTGTTCGTCGGCGTGTAGATAAGCGGAAGTGCCTGCCCTGCAAGGGAAACTTGTGATTGCGACATCTACAGGTTTCTCTCTGAGGGAGGCACTTC
>NZ_JBEEAC010000108.1:0-512 GCF_040120695.1 Plantactinospora sp. B6F1
GGCAAGCCGGCCACGCTGCACCTGGAAGAGCTGTGGAGCAGGAACGTCACGATCACGACCGGCCTGGTGGACACCTACTCGACGCCGGACCTGCTCACGATGCTGAGCGCGGGTCAACTCGACGTGGAGCACATGATCACGCACCGGTTCGCGCTCGACGACTTCATGGCGGCGTACGACGCCTTCACCAGACCGGCCGAAACCGGCGCGCTGAAGGTCGTCCTCTCCCACCCCTGATCCCGCGCCGACGTAGCCGCCGCCGAGCCCCGCCATCGGCACCGCGTCTCAGACGTACGCGGCTCCGGACTCGGGCGATGCGGTGTCCGGGTAGTAGCGGAGCTTGGACACCGCGCGGCGGGGCGTCGCCGGCACCGGATCGCCGTACCCGATGCGCAGGATCATCTGGGTGTGCCCGTGACCACCACCGACGAGTGCGCGCAGCTCGGGCACCTCCAGCGCCTGGTTGACCGGGGACGCGGCCAACCGCCGCACGGTCGCGGTCAGCAGTACCC
>NZ_JBEEAC010000109.1:0-506 GCF_040120695.1 Plantactinospora sp. B6F1
CGGCCACGACACACACTGGCTCAACTGGCGCCGCCGTCACCAGGCCCGTGCACGCTGGTTCCACCAACGTGCACGGCTGAACCGGGACTACGCCCTGGTCAACTAGCAATTGGCGGCTGCCGTACTAACCCACAAGAAGCGCAGGAAGGCGTCATGACCAAAGCAACGTGCGTCAGGAAGACCGTGGTGGTGGCGACGCTACGATCACGGGACCTGCACGGCAGGGCCGACTGGATCGAGAAGGAGCTACCCGCGCTCATCGATACCGCGACGAATGCCTCGCTGCTGCGAACCCTCGGCATCAACGTCGACGCCTTGGCACCCGATGCCTGGCCCGACAACGTCACGGTCGAACCCCGGTGAGCTGACCGACACCCACTGAAGTGATCTCAACGACTTTGCGGTAGGTACTTGTACTCGAAATGGGTCAGGTGCAAGGCTGCGGCGATGATGTCTCCGATTCGGCGGGGGCTGGCGGTCGTATGTCGTAGCGTCTTCCATCGTCC
>NZ_JBEEAC010000011.1:0-208878 GCF_040120695.1 Plantactinospora sp. B6F1
GCCGCGCCGCCCGCACATTGACCGACACCGCTTCCGGGATCGCCCACCTTCACAACATCATCCTGGCGGGGTGACACCAGCACCGTTGCCAGGCAACGCCTTCACCGAGTTACGAGACATCCTTTAGTGAGCCTTTTCCAACCTGATCTCGCAGGTCAGCCGCGGGTCGGCAGGGGGTGCTGATCGATGAGAGCGAACCTCCAGGTAGGACAGCAGATCGACCAAAACCCGATGCCCCGACCGGGAGCCTCGCCATGCTGTCCTACCCCCCGCCACGATCCCGTCGTCCAGCCGGACCCTGAACCACATCGCCGAACGTATCTGCGGCCACGGCCCGCCACCAGCGCAGATCCCGATGGAGTTCGGCCGTCCCGTCCAGTACGCGGAGATGGACGAGCCGATCCTTCGGCGCGGTGTGGTCGGGTCAGAATCTCCGACGGAGAACAGGGTTCGATGGACCCGGATTGGCGGGCGCCAGCCAGACTTTCAACTGCCACTTTCCGTTACGAACATGCTCATCGGTCGCCGTCGCCAACTACCGGATCTGCCGATGACAGTGTGACTGACTCTGCCGGCCCCACGCAGACCCCCAGGGTGCAGTGGGTCAATGGATCCCGAAGCAGAACGGGTGGCCCGCTGGACTGGCATAAACGGCAAACATCTCATCGCCATCGGGATTGTCAGCAGGTCTCCTAGCAGCCTGGAGTTGGCGTCCGCCGAGCTCGACCGCCAGCCGACCGGCCGCCTCCACGTCGTCCACGTGCAGATCGAGGTGCACCTGCTGCTGCTGGGAGCCGGTAGGCCAGTCCGGTGCCACATGGTTTGGGGCACGTTGCACGCCCATGACCCAGTCGCCGTCGACCACGATGCTGTGCCAGTCTGCGTCGCGGTGCACTACGCCGCCCAAAATGCCGGCCCAAAACCTGCTTTCGGCCTCGATATCGCCGGCGTCGAACACAACGACCCGCCTGATGATCTTCACGTCAGCTCCTGCCCTGTGCCGCCAACATCTCGTCCGCGTTCATCGTCAACCAGCAGTCGTCACTTCGCAGCCCCAGCGTCCGGCGTCTGCACTATGGCTCGCGCTTTACTCGATCAAACCAGTGGACATCGTCGTCGCGGGAAGATTCACCCGAACGCGTTAACGCGCCGGGATCACGTTAGGTGCCCCTTATCAGGGTTTAGCCTCCTCCTGGCAGAGGGCCGCGTTCTCGACGAGACGGGAGATCGGTAATGGTCGAAAACAGCGCCACCGGAGGGGTGCGTCAAGACAACGACTCTTTGGTGGCCAGGCTGCTTGAGGCCGGGAGCGAAGATGCCGTCACACTCACGGGTTATGTCGGACCAGGGTCACGTGAGGGGTACGTCCGACTGTTTCCCGGACTCACCGACATGTCGAAGAGTATCGAGATTGCTCAGAGTGACATCGTCGAATCGGTGGAGCTGCCGAAGTCCGGTCTCGGCGCGATAGCGCTGTGGGTGCGGCGCGATGCCGAGCTCCATCATCACGTGGTCGAGAGGGCTGAGTCGTATGCCGCGCGGACCACGGGCCGCGCGCTTGAGCCGGCTCGACGCGGCGAACTTCGGATGATGGTCCGTTCCCACGTCCGAGACGTCTGCACCTGCGAGATCTACTGCGACGGGACGGGGTGTATGCCATGCACGTCCAACTGCCTGGCGCGGGCCCAATGACCACGACGACGGAACCCGTAGCGGCGGAGGTTTGGCGCGATGCTCTCGCCTTCCAGGCTCCCTTCCTCATCGAGAAGCTGACCAGGGACCACGTCGTCGAGAGCGCCGAGGAGGCTGAGGCACTGTTCCGCGAGGTGAAGCGGTACCTGGTGCTCGCAGCCGCCGATCACACGGTCGCCTGGGCGATGTACTCGCTCCGGATCGACCAGGTCTGGCACCAATTCATCCTGTTCACCCGTCAGTACATCGACTACTGTCTGGAGAATTTCGGACGGTACATTCAGCACGCGCCCAGCACTGCCCCTCCGGTCGAGAACCTGGCCCCACCCACGCGGTCCACCTTCGATCAGTTCGCCGACGCGTACGAACGACTCTTCGGCGAGCCGCTTCCCGATCTCTGGTTCGACGAGAGGGGTGTGACGCTGGATCGCCGGCTGGTCAACACCCGTGCCGGCACCTTGAGCCTGCGGGACAGCGATGACGACATGGTCGAGCTGCTCGGCGAAGACGGGCGCCCGCTCTTCGCTGTCGAGCAGGTCGGCCGCAACGCTCTCGATTTCATCTCGCGCACGGGAACCTTCTTCGTCCGTGAGCTACCCGGAGAACTCCTCGACGTACAGAAGATCGCCCTGACCTCCACCCTGGTGGAGCACAAGTTGCTCGACCTCGCATCGTGAGTCACCAGACCGAGGTGAAAAGCGCGGGTGACGGAGAGCTGCTCAAGCAGACGATCCGAAGGTACGACGCGAGCCCTCGGGCGTACGCATGGCGGTTCGCCGTGGCCGACATGAGGATAGAGCAGGATCTCTTCTCGGCCTGCCTGCCCCGCCGGCACCAGCCCGTCCTGGATGCCGGCTGTGGAACGGGGCGCGACCTCGCCCGCTTCCGTCGAAACGGCGTCGCTGCCATCGGTCTCGATCTGTCCCAGGGGTTGCTGGGCGCGGCGAGAAGATGCACCGCCTCGCCGTTGGTACAGGGAGACATGCTCCGAGTGCCGTTTCGGCGGGCGTCGTTCCGCGGCGTATGGTGTTGCGCCTCGCTCCTGCACCTGGCGCCGGAGCAGGCCGCGCTGGCCGTCGGCGAGTTCCGTCGTGTCCTCAGCGACGAGGGACTTCTGTTCATTCTCGTGCGCGCCGGGAGCTCCCATGGGCTGGACAGCAGCGGCCGCTGGTTCCAGCTCTACGAACGAACCGAGCTGGAGGGACTGCTGAAGGCTGCGGGCTTCGCCATTATCAGCCTCACCGTCCGGCCACGACCCGCTCCCGGCCGGTGGCTGGCTGTGCTGGCCGCCGCGCGGACGCACGCACATGCAGAACCGCCGCCAAGGCCCGCCACAGCAATCAGTGAGCCTTTTCCAAGCTGACGTTGCAGCTCGGAGGGGGGTTGGGCCCGGAGATCGATGAGGGCGAGGCTCCAGGTAAGACAGAGGTCGACCAAGATTCCGATGCCCCGACCGGGAGCCTCGCCTGCGCTGTCTTACCCCTCCACGATCCCGCTGTCCAGCCGCACCCTGAACCACCTCGCCGACCGCATCCGAGCGCACCGCAGCCAGCATCGATCCCGGTGGCGACGCCTCGCCCCTGGGCGACAGGCACTGCTCGAGGAGTGCCTGTCGCCGCGTTGGGGCGCGCGCCGCACCCGTGCGTCAGTTGACCTTCATCTCGTCGCGGATCCATGCCTCGATCGAGACCTGCCCGGGAAGCCAGCCGAGTTGCCGGGCACGGGTCGCTCGCACCCGGCTGTTAGAACCGAGAGCGAATCGGGCGAAACCTTCCCCCCAGGCCAGGGCGGCCTGGTCAGGACTCCAGGGTTGAGCCGGGCCCAGCCCGAGCCGGTCGGCGATCGCGGCTCCGATCTCACCGAGCGACGCTTCGCCTCCTTCGACGAAGTAGAAGCCGTGTGCGGCCGGATCGGTGAGTACGCGGGCGTAGAGGGCGGCCACGTCGTCGATGTGCACGTTCGACCAACGGTAAACAAGCAGCCGATGAGAGGGCGCGCTCGCTGTCGTACCGATGGGAGTTCGCCGAGAAGTGGCCTTGGGCGCCGGCCTGGCCGCGCAGGTCTTGCACAGCGACCGTACTTCTCGGCGATGTGCGGGCCTGCTGGCAGACGCTGCTTGTCGGCGGGCTACAGGTTGTTGATTCGGGCCAGCAGCTCTGCCTCGGTCAGGTTCTCCAGGGCCGCGTCCTGCTTGCGGCCCAGGACTGCCAGCAGCTTTTCCTTCTCCAGCTTCTTGGCTGCCGCTGCCTTCGCCGACTGGTCCTCCGCGAGGCGGATGGCGATGACGTGCTTGACGACCTCCAACTTGGTCTCCAAGGTCGCCTTGGCCGGATTGGGCTCGGTGGCCACGAACGACTCGGTGTCGATGGCCTTGAGTTCGGCGTTGACCGCCTTGGCCACGTCATCGAGGCTGAAGCCGGACTTGGCGGTCAGCGGAAGCTCCCACAGCTGTTCCGTGGTCAGCAGTCCCTTGGTCGATGGGTAGCGGAATTTTTCCCGCGTGGCCTTTTCGAAGATGGTCATGATGGCCTCTTTCGGATTTTCTGGGTTGACAATCAGAACTGGATACTGATGAGGTGGCGCCGGCCGTCGGTCATGGTCACCTTGGCGACCACAGAGCTGCGGACCGTGGAGCTGAAGCCGAGGCCGGACAGCTGATCCGGGGACGGCTCGCACTTGGTGCGATCGCCGAGAACCTCGAACACCTTGCGGTGGGGTTGCAGGTCGCTGCGGAGGAACTCGTTGTAGATGCCCCGGGTCGGCTGGTCGTTCACGCACCCTTTCAGGATGAAGAGGTAGTGGCGGTTGCCGACCTCGTTGTCGTCGAAGTAGTTCGGCGAGTACATGATGGTGGACACCGGCACGAACTGTTCGGTGGTGATTCCCCACAGGTCCTTGCCTGCGCTGCCCGGCTGCATGTCCTTACCCGGCCGGAAAGCGGTGATCACCTCGTCGGTGACCGTCATCCGGCCCACCTCGACGGTCTCCTTGTGGCCGACCGCACGCTCGTGGCTGTAATGCTCGATCTTCCCGTTGCTCTCGGTCTCGATCACGAAGCCGACCTCGGTGCTTTCCCGCTTGTTGAACTGGTTCACCTCGATCCGATACTCCCCGTCGGGGACGTTGTCGGTCCAGGTGACGTTCTCCACCGGCTCGCGCGAGAACGTCCCGCCCGCGTTCATGTCGACGTCCAGCTTGTTGCGTTTGTCCTTGTACCAGATGTGGTCGCCGTTGGGTTCGAACACGTGCAGGTCGAGGTCGTCGTGGTTGAACCAGGACAGGCTCACCCGCAGCTTGCCGCTGACGTTGCCGCCGGCCCGCTTGACCTTTTCCTTGATGGAGTCGGTGACGTTGCCGTTGTAGGACCAGCCGAAATCGTTGTCCCAGGTGAACAGCCGCGGGGCGGCCGGGTGCCGGCCGGTGGTGAGACTGACGAAGTGCGGTTCGTGGCTGTTGGCGACCCACAGGTCGATGGTCGCGGCGCCGGGCAGGATGTCTTTCATGAAGGTGACCACGGGAATCTCCTCCGGCTTCGCGTCACGAAGGCGCCCACCTGCCGACCTCATGGTGGCCGCCTGCATGAGCAGCCCTTCGATGCCGTCCTTCATCCGCGACTGCGTGTCGTTGTCGACCCATAGCACGTTGGTGACCGACACGTCGGACAGCCGGGCGAACCGTCGCTGCAACGACTCCTCGATGCCCAACTCGCCGATGGTCTTCATGGCAGCCTTGACCATGGCCGGGGTGATCAACGCCGTGGGGCGCTGGTAATTCTGCGGTGCCACCTTCGTCTCGAACGACCGGACCGCCTGCGCCAGGTCGACGCCCGCGGAGAGATCCCGGACGAGGGTGCCGATCACCGTGTTGCGGAACCGGGCCGCCGGGTTCATGGCGTTGGCGAAGATGAAGGCCTGTCCGTCGGCCGCCTTCGTCCATCGGTTCTGCAGTGACCGGAACTCGGTCACCGCACGACGATGCTCCGTGCCGCGGTAGAGGGCGTTGTCGTCGATGAGGTCGACGACGGTGTCCAGAGCGTGCTGGGTCAGCTCGGCCAGGCCACGCTGGAACACCTGCACCGCGGCGTCGAAGGTGCTCCGTGCCACGCCGACGTCTTTGACGCGATGCCGCCTCTCCACCCGGCCGTGCAGGTGGTGCCACACCTCGACCTGGCCGTCGCGCAGCGTCCGGGTCGTCCTCGTCCCATACTGCGCCTCGGAGGACCGGAAAATGGTGGACAACGGCAGCGTGCCAACGAATTCGTCCATTGCGGCGGCGACGACGGAGAAGACCGGGTCGGATGCAGACACCCCGGACCAGACGGAGCGGACCTGTCCGTTGTGGATCTCGACGACGTTACCGAAGTTCTTGATGAACCCGCGGCAGGTCGAGCAGTCGTACTCGGACCGCTCACGGAACCGAAGATTGGTGCCGGCGGGGAAGGCATCGAGAAAGGTGAGCCAGAGTGAGTCCCGATCGAGACCGTCGCCGACGACGTACAACTCGCCCTTGGACATCGCGGACAGACGTTCAGTCACATCCGTCACGAACTGCTGGAAATCGCCCACCGTTGTCATCCTCCTTGATCCCCGAAGATCCTAAGGAGTGCCTGCAATCGGGAAAACGCCCTTCCCGCCGTCCGCACGGTCACGGACGGGCGCCGGTGGCCGGCGGTCATGTAAGGAGCTCCCGTACCTGATCAGTCCGGGGTCCCAGGGTTGCATGAGCATCCCGGTTGGTCTGGTGGGTGGCGACGAGTTGGGGTCTGAGGGAGAGCCGCGTTCGACTGGTTGCCACCGCTGGTCTGGCCCCGGATGCCGGATGCCCCCGATGAGGGGGAAGTTGAGCCACCAGACGTCCGAGCGGTACGGACGGCCGCGCCGGCGCATGGCCGTCACCGGCCCGTGGGAGAAGTACCTGGGCTGACGCGCAGGCCTGTCACTCCTGGCGGCCGGTTCCGCGACGAGCCCCCGTCCGCCCGCGGACGGCTGTGGGAACCGGGCCGCACAGTGAACCTTTTTCAACCTGAACCACGTGGCGCTCACACACCGCGTCCGACCTTGCGCTCCGACGGACCGCAAGGGGAGGTTGAAAAAGGTTCAGTCTGGGGATGAACATGGAGCGTGGCCGTCCGAACCAGGTCGGCATCGACGAAGGTGTGCGCCGGCCACCACACGGTGGTGGCCGGCGCACGAGTCGTTCAGGCGCCGTTGCCGGCGTCAGCGATAACCGGCGCTCACCACGTTGGCCTGCACGGCGTTCTCGGTCGCGTCGGACGGATAGCCGGCGACCATGGCTCCCTCGTAGAAGGTGCCGGCGCTCAGGTTCGCACCGCCGTCGGGCTTGCAGCAGTCACCGCCACTGCCCAGGATGATCGCGCCCTGCTTCTTCATCGGGCTGTATCCCGGCGGAAGCGCGCCGTCCCACAGCGTGTAGAGGCTGCCGGACTGGGCGTTGCTGCCCTTGATGGCGAAGCGCGTCGTGCCGTTGTTCTTGAGGGTCGCGGTGACGAACTTGCTGGTGAAGGAGCGCTGGTTCGGGTTCCACGTCTGGCTGCCGCCGGGGAAGAGGCCCCACTCAAGGTCTGCCTGCACCCAGGGGCCGGTGCCGGAGCAGCCGCCGAACCAGCACTGTGTGCTGAAGTTGATGGCGTCCATCGCCCCGGCGGCGTCGGCCTTCCTGGTCGTCTCGCTGTTGCCGTAGTCGAAGCAGCAGCCGTTGTTGACGTGAGTGCCGCTGGTGACCATGTACATGCCCTCGGGAGCGGCACCGGTCGGTACTCCGGTGAGGTGCCCGTCCCGCCAGTAACTGTTACCAGGATTGATGTAGAGCGAGTACGCTTTCGCGCCTCCCACGGTCAGCGACTCCGACGTCGCGATCGCGGGCCTGCTCTGCGGGGAGCCCGGAACCACGCTCGACCCCTGGTACCAGAGGTCGTTTCCACGCCCGGACTGGTCGAAGACGACGGTGATCACGCAGGTCGTGCCCGCGCAGAAGGAGTCCTGCGTCGCCGCGTTGGCGGTGCCGCCCGCGCTGGAAAGCCCGATGTCGCGGGTCGTGTTGTCCGAGGAGCGCCGGACCTGGTAAAGGTTGCCGGCGTACGCCGCGTAGAGTGCCCGCGTCGTGCTGTGCGCTGCTATGCAGGGAGTGCCGCCGGAGGCGTAGATGTCGCACGGGCGGGTACCGGTCGGCGGCTCGGTGGTCGGCGAGCTCCACTGCTGGTTCGCGCCACCGTGGCACGCCCACAGGTGGATCTTGGTGCCGTTCGCGGTGCCGTAGCCGCTGGCGTCGAGACACAGCCCGGAGTGCATCCCGGTGATGGTGCCGTTCGTGTTGACGTTCCACTGCTGGTTGGTCTGGCCGTTGCAGTTCCAGATGATCACCGGTGTTCCGTTGGCGGTGCCCTGGCCGGAGGCGTCCAGGCACTTGTTGCCGTATACCGTGAGCTGCTTGCTCGAGGTCCAGGTCCAGGTCTGGCCGGCGCTTCCCTGGCAGTCCCACAGTTGTGTCTGGGTGCCGTCGACGGTGCTGGAGTTGGGTACATCGAGACAGCGACCGGACGGGGTGCCGACGATCGGGGCGCTCTGCCCCGGCTCGATGGCAGCCGACGACGACGGTGCGGCGGCGGTGGCCTCGCCGGCGAGAGGCGGGGTACCGGGGGTGGCGCCGACGAGAACGCCAGTCAGGACGCCGGCCAGGAGGGTCAGTCGGACGCGACGGCGTCTCGGAATGAGATCGCGGGCCTTTCCTGGCCCACTTCGGGACGGAGTTCGCACGAGGTAGCTCCTCGGACTCGTGGAAGCGCGGGGCTTGTCGACGCGCCGTGGGCGATGGTGGCGAAGGCGAATCGATTCACGGCGGTCGTGTGATCGCAACTGGTATCAATAGATCGTCGGTGGGAGATCGGCCCTGGCCGTCGGGGCAGACGGGCCGGCGCCTCGACTCTCGGGACGCCTACCGCCCCAGGATTCGCCACGTCTGGTTCAACGGGCTGCCCTGGCCGGCCGGGTTGCAGGTCCACTGGTGGATCGGCGCCCGTGCCGCCGTGGAGACCCTGCTGACATCGACGCACTTGCCGCTGTGTCGGGCGACGAGTTGATAGTCGTGCGAGTCGTTGCCCGGGTAGGTCACTCTGCGGAGCGTGAACTGCTGGTTGAGGCCGTTCAGGCAGGTCCACTGGTGCACGGCCGCGCCGTCCGCGGTCGACACGCCGCTGACGTCGAGGCACTTGCCGCTCTGCTGGTTGACCACCGTGTAGGTGCCGGTCACGCCGGCGACCGGGCGGAAGTTCCAGAGCTGCTGCGCACCACCGTCGCAGTAGTTCTGCTGTTGGACGTTGCCGTCGGCAGTGCTCAGGCCGGCGTTGTCCAGGCACTGCCGGGAGTGCTGGGCCACCGCCACCGACTGGAAGCCACCGTCCGAGGGTGGCAGCAGGGTGACGGTGTAGGTGTCGGTCTGGTTGGTGTACGGCAGGGTCACGGTGGCGTTGTTGTTGGAGACGCCGACCACGGTGTTCGAGATCGTGATCGGCCCCTGCACCGCGCCGCCGCCGTTGTGTGGGATGCGTTGGGTGAGGACCCGCACCTGGCTGTTCTGCACGATGCCGTTGGTCGTGTCCAGGCGCTGCAGGTTGACGGTCAGGTTCCCGGTGGTACGACCGCCACCGACCAGGACCTTCGCCACGCCGGTCGCCTTTGTGGCGTGCGCGTCGTAGGACGGGCTGGCGGTCACCGCGACGACCTCCCCGGTCTGGGAGGCGTAGTAGTGGTAGGCCCACCACTCGCCCTTGGGCTGGTGCTGGCCGGCCGAGTTGCGGACCAGCAGGTTGCCGAGGTCGTTGTGCAGGTTGCCGCCGCCGGCCCAGTTCGCCCTGAGGCCGTCCGCGCGGGCCCGTTCCAGACGCGCGATGTACCAGGCACCGTCGGCCGGGTTCTGCTCGTCGGGCGCACCGTACTCGTTGATCTGGTACGGGCGCGGGTGGGCTATACCCCGCGGGTCGAGGGTGGCGTTGGCGGCGGCGACGTTGGCGACCGGATCGCCCGGCAGCGAGTGCCAGCTGAAGATGTCCGGCACCGTGTTGGTCGAGCGGACGAAGTCCAGGTACTGGTTCCAGAAGGTGTGCGTGGTCGACGGTACGCAGGCGCAGCTCGGCCCGACGATGAGCTGGTGGGGGAACTCCGCCCTGATGCGCTGGTGGGTGCGGCGCCACAGTTCGAAGTACTGCGAGATCGGACGGTTCCAGAACAGGGTGATGTTGGGCTCGTTCCAGATGTCCCACTGCACGGACAGCCCGGACGCCCGGACGTCGTTGACGAGGCGGGTCAGGAAGTTGTCATAGTCGGTCCAGTCGCCGTTGTCGCCGGGGAAGCGGGAGATCCCCGCGCCGTCCGCACCCCACAGGTCATGCGGCAGGATGATGAACTCTCCGCCGAGGGCGATGGTCCGACGCGCCTGGGCGAGGGTGGAGTTCCAGCGACGGTCGTAGGTTCCGCCGACCCAGCCACTCCCGGGCAGCTGCGCGCCGCCGGCCCGCATGTACTGGA
This sequence comes from Plantactinospora sp. B6F1, assembly GCF_040120695.1. NCBI lineage: Bacteria > Bacillati > Actinomycetota > Actinomycetes > Micromonosporales > Micromonosporaceae > Plantactinospora > Plantactinospora sp. B6F1. Next base: position 10,233 of record NZ_JBEEAC010000011.1, read on the forward strand.
ACTTGACGTCTCGGTAGAAGTGGTCGGCCGGACCGCTGGCGTTCTCGGTCATGCCGTAGATCCAGCCGGACGCGCGGTAGGTCGGCGTACCGCTGGTCGTGGAGAAGTTGACACTGATCGACTCGTCGGCCGCGTGGGCCGGAGACGCGGCGACGGTTGGGGCGGCGGCGGCGAGTAGGCCGACCACGACACGGGCGACAGACGCCTGGGCTCGTCCTGACCTGCCGCGAGACGGGGTTTTCACGGGCGGCTCCTTGGTGGGGCGTGAGGGACGCGCTCCGGAGGGCTGCACTTGCGAATCGGTTCGCACGGATCGTAGGACCAGAAACTGAACCATGTCAATGAAGAGGCGACCGGACGAAGAACTTGGTTGCCAGCAAAATTCTCGTCGCCGGCCGCCCATCTCTTGACCGCTGGGCATGGCCAGACCTATCTTCGGGCGAACCGATTCCTCGAACCGATTCGTCAAGTGGGCGGGCTGTGGTCCGGCCCGCGACGGTCAATCCGCGGATCCCACCTGACGATCGACTTGGAGTGAGGACACAGATGACAGGATTCAGTCGTCGGCGGCGCCTGGCCGCCGTCGCCGTGATAGCGCTCGCCGCAGCGGCAAGCGGCGCCTGCTCGTCGCCCGCCGACGGCCCCACCGACGGTGGCGCCCACCTCGTCTGGGATCCGTATCCGCAGTTCGCCGACGACTCTGAATGGGTCGCGCTGCTCAAGAAGTGCGGCACCTCCGCGGGGGTGACGGTCGAGCGGACCGGCCACGACACCACCGACCTCACCAACAAGGCGCTGCTCGCCGCCCAGCAGGGCAATTCCCCGGACGTGCTGATCGTGGACAACCCGGTCATCTCCACACTGGCCGAGGCCGGCGCGCTCACCACCACCGACGACAACAAGCTGGACGTCTCGGCCATGGAGCCGAACCTGCTCGGCGCCGGCCAGAGCGACGGCAAGACGTACGGCGTGCCGATCGGGGCGAACACCCTCGCCCTCTACTACAACAAGGATCTGCTCACCGCCGCCGGCGTCGATCCGGCCACGGTCAAGGACTGGACGTCACTGACCGAAGCGCTGACCAAGGTCAAGGCCGAGGGGAAAAAGGGCATCACCTTCGCCGCGATCGGCACCGAGGAGGGCAGCTTCCAGTTCCTGCCCTGGTTCTGGGGATCGGGAGCCCAACTGACCAGTTTGGACTCGCCGCAGGCGGTGTCCGCGCTGACGCTCTGGACGGAGTGGCTCAAGCAGGGCCACGCCCCGAACTCCGTCATCAACAACACTCAGACCACGAGCTGGCAGGAGTTCGCCACCGGTGACTACGCGTTCGCCGAGAACGGCACCTGGCAGCTGGCTAACGCGGAGAAACTCGACTTCTCGTACGGCATCATCGCGATCCCGGCCAGCGCGGGCGGCCCGGCGCCGGCGCCCACCGGCGGTGAGTTCGTCTCCATCCCGGTACAGAAGAACACCGGCCGGTACGAGACCTCGCGGAAACTCGTCGTCTGCCTGACCAGCGCCGACAACCTCCTCACCACCGACACCACGCTCTCCTACGTCGCACCCGTCGCCGCCGTCCAGGAGCGACAGGCGGCTGCGGACCCCAAGCTCAAGGTTTGGGTGGAGGCGGTCCGGGCGGCCAAGGGCCGCACCGGGGACAACCTCGGCACGAAGTACCCCAGGATTTCCGAATCCCTGTGGACCGCGGTGCAGGCGGCCCTCAGCGGCGGGAAGTCGCCGCGCGAGGCGCTGACCGCCGCGCAGGCCGCGGCCACGACCAGGTAAGCGCGCCGAACCGAATGCTCCCCACGACACACAGCTCCACCGCCGCACGAGACCAGGGTGGGGCGGCGACGACCGCCCCACCCGGACCTTCCCGGTCCCGCGTCCGCCGGCCCAACCGAGGGCTGGCGTGGGGCTTCCTGGCACCCGTGACCGTCTACCTGACGGCGTTCTACGCCTACCCGCTATACCGCAACCTCGAGTTGAGCCTGCGCGAGTACACCGTCCGCTCCTTCGTGCAGGGCGGCGCGCCCTTCGCCGGCCTCGACAACTACCGGACGGTCCTGACCGACCCGGCCTTCGGGCCGACGTTGGCGCACACCCTGGTCTTCACCACCGTGTCGCTCGCCTTCCAGTTCACCGTCGGGATGGCCCTGGCGCTCTTCTTCTACCAGCACTTCCCGCTGTCGCGCACGCTGCGGGCGTTGATGCTCGTTCCGTGGCTGCTGCCACTGATCGTCTCGGCGTCGACCTGGTCGTGGCTGCTCAACAGCGACTCAGGGCTGGTCAACGCGGCGCTCGCCGTCGTCGGCATCGACCCGGTCAACTGGCTCACCTCGCCGGACTGGTCGCTCACCTCGGTGATCATGGCCAACGTCTGGATTGGCATTCCATTCAACCTGGTGGTGCTCTACAGCGGCCTACAGGCGATCCCGGCCGAGATGTACGAGGCGTCCGCACTCGACGGCGCGACGGGATGGCAACGGTTCTGGTCGATCACCTTTCCGTTGCTGCGCCCCGTCTCCGCGATCACGCTGCTGCTGGGGTTGATCTACACGCTGAAGGTCTTCGACATCATCTGGATCATGACCAGGGGTGGCCCGACCGGCTCCTCGGCCACCCTCGCCACCTGGTCGTACCGACTCGGCTTCGGCAATCTGCTGCCCGAGTTCGGACCGGGTGCGGCCGTCGGCAACCTCCTCATCGTGATGGCCCTGATCGCCGGGCTCGGCTACCTCCGGATCGAGCGGCGGCAGCACCTACGATGACCACCTCAACACCTCGGACCTGGTGGAAGACCGGCGTCGGCCTGGTGCTTACCGGGCTGATGCTCTTCCCGGTCTACTGGATGATCAACGTGTCGTTCACCCGGGACCAGGACATGCGGGCCAGCCCTCCACACCTGATCCCGACCAACGGCACGTTGGACGGCTACCGGGCGGTGCTCGATCAACAACTGCCCTATCTCGGCACCAGCCTCCTGGTCGGCCTCGGCACGGTGGCGCTGACCGTGGCGCTGGCCGCCCCCGCCGGATACGCGCTGGCAAAGCTCCGGCCGCCCGGCGGCCCGGCGCTGAGCTTCGTACTGCTGATCGCGCAGATGATCCCGGGAGTCATCATGGCGATGGGCTTCTACGCCATCTATCTCAATCTCGGCGTCCTGAACACGCTGCCCGGCCTGATACTGGCGGATTCGACCCTGGCAGTGCCGTTCGGCGTGTTGATCTTCACGGCCTTCATGTCCGGAATCCCCGACGAGTTGCTCCAGGCCGCCCTGGTCGACGGCGCTGGTCGGCTGCGCACTTTCTGGTCGGTCGTGCTGCCGGTCAGCCGCAACTCGATCATTTCGGTGTCACTCTTCGCGTTCCTGTGGTCCTGGTCGGACTTCATCTTCGCCTCGACCCTCGTCAGCGGTGGCGACCACCAGCCGATAACCCTCGGCATCTACCACTACATCGGCAACAACAACCAGCAGTGGAACGCCATCATGGCCACCGCCGTCGTCGCCTCCATCCCCGCCGCAGTGCTGCTGGTCCTGGCCCAGCGTTACGTCTCGACGGGCGTGACCGCCGGCGCCGTCAAGGACTGACCACCCGCACCACAGAAAGGCACCCGCCACCCATGACCGTCGCCCCGTCCGGTCCCGAGTTCCCCATCCAGGACATCCCCTTCAGCTACCGCGGATCCTGGTTCAACATCTCCCCGGTGGTAGCCGAGAAGACGTACGCCGACGACCTGCACCTGGTCTCCCACCAGACCGGGATGCACCCCGTACTGCGCCTCACACCCGCGGTCGCCGGCACCACGGTCGTCGCCACGCCCGCGCTGCTGACCTGGCGCAACGGAGTAGACCGGATCGAAGCCGTCTACGACGGGACGGACACCCTGCGGATCCGGGGCCGACGGCTCGGCCTGCGGGTAGCCGCGGTCGCGAGCACCCTCACCCCGTTCAGCGGCACCTACCTGTACCTCGACCCGGTCGACGGGTCACACGTGTTCACCTCGTACGAGACCGGTCGCCGCTACCGCATCACGGTGCTCACCGGTCCTCTCCAGCGGACCGACGGCGTGGAGGCCCTGGGCACCGTTGACCGGGCCGTGGAACTCGGCGGCGACCAGCCATGGGAAATCGCGATCGAAGAGTTCACCACCGCGCGCCGCCCGTACGCCGGCTCCGTCACCTTCGACCAGCTGTGCCGCCACCGGAGCGCGGAGTTCACCGCGTTCGTCGACGCGATCGCACCATGGCGCGGCGCGGACACCCCGGCCGCCGAGCTGGCCGCGTACGTACTGTGGTCTGCCACCGTCGCTCCGGCGGGCTTCGTCACCCGCCCGGCCGTGCTGATGTCCAAGCACTGGATGGACAAGGTGTGGAGCTGGGACCACTGCTTCAACGCGATCGCCCTGGCCGCCGGCGAACCGGAGCTGGCCTGGCACCAGTTCCAGCTGCCCTTCGACCACCAGGACGAGGCCGGCGCCCTACCCGACTCGATCACTCACTCCGAGGTCCTACACAACTACGTCAAGCCCCCCATCCACGGCTGGGCCCTACGACACCTGCGCCAACGCCTTCCCCAGACACCAGACCGGGCGGCGCTGGCGCAGACGTACGACCGGCTTGCCCGCTGGACCCGGTTCTGGCTCGACGCGCGCCGAAGCCCCGGCCACAACCTGCCCCACTACCAGCACGGCAACGACAGCGGCTGGGACAACGCGACCACCTTCGACGTCGACCGGGTCCTCCAGACGGCCGACCTCGCCGCGTTCCTGGTCTCGCAGCTTCGCTGCCTCGCGGACCTCGCCACCGAGCTGGGTGAGCCCGCCGACCAGTGGTCTCGGGAGGCCGACCGGATCAATGGCGCCATGCTGCGGGACCTGTGGGACGGCGAACGCTTCACCGCCCGCAACCCCCACACCGGGCGGCGGAGGGTCAGCCGCAGCCTGCTCGATCTGATGCCGGTCGCACTCGGGGCCGACCTGCCCGCCCCGGTCGCCGCCGCACTGGCTCGGGGCGTCGAAACCCACCTGACCACGCATGGACTGGCCACCGAGCCGACGGACTCGGCCCACTACGTTGCCGACGGCTACTGGCGTGGTCCGATCTGGGCGCCCTCCACCGTCCTGGTCGAGGACGGCCTGCGGCGGGCCGGCCAGAGCCGGATGGCCGACAACATCAGTCGACGGTTCCTCGCGCTGTGTGAGAAGTCCGGGTTCGCGGAGAACTTCGACGCCGAAACCGGTGCCGGGCTCAGGGATCGCGCGTACACCTGGACCGCCAGCAGCTACCTCATCCTCGCGGCCGCGCAGGAGGAACGGCGAGTCACGGGTGGGTAGCCGGATCGACTCGGCGGACCCGGACCGGACCGGTGCTGGAGCGCAACGAGATGGGCGGGCTGTACAGGCGGTGGCGGGGCACGGCGCCGGGCGCGGCGATGATCCCCAGCAGCAGCGACACCGCCTCGGCACCCATCTCGACCATCGGGACATCCGCGGCGGTCAACGGCGGGCGGAAATCCTCCGCCCAGTGCTGGGCGGCGACCCCGGTGACGGAGAAGTCACCCGGCACGGACAGTCCGGCGCCGGTCAGTGCACGCTGCATCCCGGGCAGCGCGGCCTCGTTGATTGTCGCCACCGCCGTGACGTCCGGATGCATCGCGAGCAACTGTTCCACGCACGCCTCGCCGGAGGCCGTGTCGTCACCGCAGCAGACCTCCACACCGGTCAGCCCTCGCTCCGCCGCAGCCGCCCGGAAACCAGCAAGCGCTCGATGGCTGGGGCCGTAACCCGCGGCCACCAACTCGGCGGAGCGGTTCACGAGTGCCACATGCCGGTGCCCCAAATCGGCCAGGTGGTGCACGCACCGGGCGATCAGCCCAGCGTAGTCGATGTCGATCCAGCTCATGCCGTGCGGCTCGGCGGTCCGCCCGATCGTGACGAACGGCAGACCGGCCCTGGACAACCGAGTCACCCGGTCGTCCTCCAGTCGGATCTCCATCAGGACCACACCGTCCACCCGGCGCCCGGTGACGATCCGCTCGAACGACCGGTCATGGTCGCCACCGGACGGCGACAGCAGCACATCGAGGTCATGCCGAGCAGCCGCCTCGACGACGCTGGCGACGAAGCCCAACTGCATGTCAGTCAACCGTTGGCTCGCCGGAGGAATCACCAACCCGAGGGTGCGGGTACGGCCCTCCTTCAACGCGCGGGCGCTGGCGTTCGGCCGGTAGTCCAGCTCATCGATGACCGCCTGGATCCGCTGCCGGGTCGCCTCCGACACGGCCCGCTTCCCGCTCAGCACGTAGGACACGGTGCTGCGGGACACGCCCGCCCGGCGGGCGATCTCCCCGATGTTCATACACCGCCCTCGAATCGATTCTTTTCCCGGCACGGGGCGGGCGCACCATGCTTCGCTGACGAGCATATCCGTCCTGGATCTGGCCCTCGGACCAGTACTGGCCCTGCCATTGCTTGCTCATGCACAACCGGCCCCTGGCGAGCTTCGAGCCGAAGACGCATGCGCGACAGGTAGCGCGTAAACATAGACGACTGTTAATGTCATAGGTATGACGTATCACCATAGTTGGACCCGCCACCGCCATACCAGACCCCCAACGGACCGGACGGATCCAATGAATGTGAAGAGAAGGCCGAGCCGCCTCATGGCGGCTGCGGGGGCCCTGTTGATCCTCGTCGTCGGCGCTGGGGCCTACGTGGTCTCGGACGCGCCGGGGCGCGCCCGCGCCGCCGGCACGGGACCGTGTGACATCTACGCCTCGGGTGGTACACCGTGCGTGGCCGCCCACAGCACCACCCGGGCACTCTACGGCGCGTACAACGGCCCGCTCTACCAGGTCCGACGCTCCTCGGACAACACCACCCGCGACGTCGGCGTGCTGAGCGCCGGGGCCTACGCCGACGCCGCAACCCAGGACTCGTTCTGCGCCAACACCAGCTGCGTCATCACCGTCATCTACGACCAGTCCGGCCGGAACAACCGCCTCACCCAGGCGCCCCCCGGCTACTGGCCCGGTCCCGCCCCCGGCGGATGGGACAACCTCGCCGACGCGAAGGCGGCCCCGATCACGATCGGGGGTCAGAAGGCGTACGGCGTCTACATCGCGCCCGGCACCGGCTACCGCAACAACAACACCAACGGCGTCGCGACCGGCGACCAACCCGAGGGCATCTACGCCGTCGTCGATGGCACCCACCACAACGAGTGGTGCTGCTTCGACTACGGCAACGCGCAGACGGATGGCCAGGCCGACTCCCCCGCCATCATGGAGACCGTCTACTTCGGCGCCAACAAGCAGTGGGGCTACGGGGCCGGCAACGGCCCCTGGATCATGGCCGACCTGGAGTGGGGACTGTTCTCCGGAGTGAACGCGGGATACAACAACCTCCCGCCCGTCAACCACCGTTTCGTTACGGCCATTGTCAAGGGCGAGCCGAACCACTGGGCGATCCGGGGCGGAAATGCACAGTCGGGCGGCCTGACGACCATGTTCGACGGGCCGCGCCCCAACGGCTACCACCCGATGAAGAAGGAAGGGGCCATCCTGCTCGGTATCGGCGGCGACAACAGCGTCTCGGGCCGCGGCACCTTCTTCGAAGGTGTGTTGACCTCCGGTTACCCGTCGGAGGCCACCGAGAACGCCGTACAGGCCAACATCGTCGCCGCCGGATACGCGCCGGCAGCCGGCGGCAACCCGCAACAGAACGTCCAGATCGTCGGCGGTCAGTCCGGCCGCTGCATCGATGTACCGAACGGCAGCACCACCAACGGCACCCAGACGCAGCTGTGGGACTGCACCGGCGGCACGCCCCAGCGCTGGACCTACACCGCCGCCGGGCAACTGCAGGTGTACGGCAACAAATGCCTCGACGCCAGCGGTGCAGGCACCAGCAACGGCACCCAGGCGATCATCTGGGACTGCCACGGCGGCACGAACCAAAGGTGGAACATCAACACCAACGGCACCATCACCAGCGCGGAGTCCGGACTCTGTTTGGACGCCAACGGCGCCTCGGCAGCGAACGGCACCAAGCTCATCCTTTGGGCGTGCAACGGGCAGCAGAACCAGCAGTGGTCGATCCGAAACTGATCAGATGGCACCAGCAGGTTGATAGGAATGGCCGAGCCGCCAGGACCGGACGCCGCAACGGGGACATGACGATCTCGACCATGGTGCTCAGGACGTTCTTGGGCCAGTCGACGAACCGGCCGGCGAAGCCCTGATCGGCGAAGACGTGCCGGATCGGAGTGGCCGCGCCGCAAGCGTCGGCCGGTACGCCTCGTCAGGAGCCCGTCCCGGCGGACCGTGCGAGGGTGCCGTTGAGGTAGAGCCCTTCCTGGCAGGTCCTCGGCGCGGGAGCGCCGACCGGGGTGCCCGGTCGCCGGCAGACGACGGTGAGGGTCACCCGGGCCCCGGCCGTAACCCTGATCGGGGTGACCGAGTGGTAGTCCTGGTTACGGAAGTTCTCCAGCCCGTAGGTGACCACCCGGACGTCGTCGGCGGTGACGGTCAGGGTCCCGGTGTCTCCCTGCGGGTTGTCGACCAGGAAATCGGTGATCAGGAGCACCCGGCCGCGGGGCACGGTGTAGCTGCGCGACGCCGTACCTCCGCGGTTGGTCCGCAGCACCAGCGAGGTGGCGAACTCTCCGCCCCGGCTGGTGGCGTCGCTACTGCCGGCGGTCGACGGTGGCGGCGTCGGTGCGGCAGGGGCCGCCGCCCGTTCCTGTTCAATCGCGTCCCGCGCCGCCGCACCGGCGGCCTCGCTCGCCGCCTCCTCCGCTTCGGTCGCGACCTGCGCCACGCCCTCGTCGACGGCCTCCCGGGCCGCAGACGTCACCGCCGGACGCAGCAGCCCGAACCAGAGGGCGAGCAGAAGCAGCAGCAACGCCAGCAGCACCGCCAGCATTTTGAGCAGCCAGGCGGAGAGGACAGGCTGCTGCACCAGTGTGCCGTCCAGGGTGACGGCCCGGCCCGACGCATCGCCCAGCACTGCCCGGAACGGCAGATGCCTTGGAGTGCCCCGCCAGAGCAGCCGCCGTGCCCGTACGCCGAGGACGGCCGCGTACCGCTCGCCCGCCGCCAGGGTCGTCGTCCTCGGCCGGGGCGCGAAGCGTAGCTCTTCGGCACCGTCGACCGCGGTGACGGTCAGCGTCTCTTCGACGTTGCCGCCGTTGACTCCGGCGAGATGGTAGCGAGCGCCGAGCCGCGCCCGGCGCACCTGCGGCCGTAGTTCCGCGCTCACCTCGGAGAACGGCGCGATGGTCAGCACGGCTTCCTCGACCGTGGCGGTCTGCGGCGTCTCGGACGGCACCACCCGTACGCCGTACGGCAGCTCCCCCGCACGGACCTCCGAGGACCGGGGCGGCCGAACGGTGAGCGTGACGGTCTCGCTCGCGCCGGGATAGAGGGAGACCCTCGGTGGGTCGAACGTCGCCCAGGTGCTCGGCATGCCGACCACGTCGAGGTCGTACCCCTCGACGACGTCACCCGAGTTCCGGACCATCACCGGGATGTCGACGCTTTCGCCCGGCACGACCACCGTCGGAGTCTCCACCAGGCCCAACGAGATGCTCATGTCCCCGACCGTAGGCGGGACGGGACCGGCCCGGACCGGCCGCCGGGGTACCGGCGCGGGCAGATCCGCTGCCCGTTAGGTCCACGTTAGGTGCCCGCGAAGTCCCGTCCGGCATCCTCAGCCGTATCGCCGTACGCATCGGCGCGGCGGCACCGTCCGGACCGGACGCCCCGGACAGGGCGTCGAGCAGTGCTGGGAGGCTGGAGTGCACCGTGTCACGGTTAGCGTCCACGCGGAGGACCCGATCTCGCGGCTCGGGGTGGAGACTCAGCTCCGTTTCCGGCCGGACCTGTTGGTGGTCGAGCCGGGCCGGGAGACATCCGAGAGCGTCGCGCTGGTGGTCATCGACTCTCTCGACGAGTCGGCCGCCCGGCTGCTACGCCAACTGCACCGGGCCTGCCGAGCCAAACTGGTGCTGGTGCCGGCCAGCATCGACGATGCCGGGTTGTCTCTCGCGGTGGAGCACGGCGTGGTGGGAGTGGTCCGCCGGACCGAGGCAAGCGCGGAACGGCTCAGCCACACCGTCCTGGCCGTCGCCCGCGGCGAGGGCGCGCTCCCCGCCGACCTGCTCGGTCGGCTCATGGCCCAGGTGGGCCGACTCCAGCGGCAGATACTCGAACCGCGCGGCCTCACCCTGCTGGGCTTGAGCACTCGCGAGGTGGACGTGCTGCGGCTGGTCGCGGACGGGTTCGACACCCGGGAGATCGCCAGCAAGCTCTCCTATTCCGAGCGGACCGTGAAGAACGTACTGCACGGCGTCACCAGCCGGCTGCAACTGCGCAACCGGGCGCACGCCGTCGCCTACGCCCTGCGCAACGGGTTGATCTGACAACCCGCCCAACTTGATCTGACAACCGAGCGGCGCCGCCGGACGCCGGTTGCCTGAACGGGCCGGCACCGTTGCCCCCGACTCTGCCTTCCGGTCCGCACCGGTCGGCCGGAGACCGTCGGACGATGGTGGTGGCTGGCCCGCTGGTCACCTCCATCCCACCGCACGCCCGATGAGGTCCACTTGCGACGTCCGATCGGATTCCCCGCCGTACTGACCGTGCTGGCCGTGCTGCTCGTCGGCGCGCTGCCGCCCGTCGCCGGGTTCGTCGGCCAGGGCCGGGCCGCGTCCGCGCCGGCTCCGACGGCAGCGCCCGGCCCGGCGCCGAACCCTGCGGTGAGTCAGCGGATCGCGTACGCCGGCACCGGGCACCGCAGCCTCGGAATCGTTCGGGGTACGGGATCAGCGGCGACTGCGGCGCCTCTCTTCGAGTCCGGGCCCGACCATTTCGACGACGAGGTTTCGGCTCGCGGGTCGGCGATGACCTGGGTAAGTCGACGCGACGAACGCACCACCGAGGTGTACCTGCGCCGGGGCACGGCCCCGGTGCTCCGGGTCACCCGGAACTCGACCGACGAGTCCCGGCCGGTGCTCTCCCCGGACGGCGCGCGGATCGCGTACAGCTCGCCGGCCGGCCGGGACGACGGCGGGCACGACATCTACGTGGTCGACATCGACGGCGGCGGCAGCCGACGGGTAACCGACGGGACCGGCGACAACACCTGGCCGACCTGGGCACCGGACGGCAACACGCTGGCCTTCGCCGGTCGGCGCGGCGGCGACGCGCTTCCGCAGATCCACCGGGTGCCCGTCGACGGCGGGCCGATCACCAGGGTCACCGCCGAACCCACCGGGGCCGCCGAACCGGCATGGGACCCGAACCCGACGCACCGACGCATCGCCTACACCGTCGGTCCGGCCGAGCCACATCCCGAGGTGTGGCTCGCCGCGCCGGACGGCGCCGGCCGGGTCCGGATGCTGCGGCCCGGCTGGCAGGCCCGGGAGCCGGCGTGGACGGCCGACGGGGCGACCGTGGCGTTCGTGAGTCGTACCCTGCCGGACGGCGAAACGGTCGGGAGCGTCGACCGGATCTACTCGGTGCTGGTCCGGGAGGATCCGTGCGCGTGCGTGGTGGTGCCGCGGCTCGCCGAGGACCGCGACGTCAGCCATCCCACCTGGTATGCCGCCCCGGGCGCGGGCACCGAATCGCTGCTGGTCGCCCGGACCAGCGCCCCGGACCGGACCACCGCCACCCTGCAGGACATCCGTCCGGACGGGGTGGATCCCCGCGACCTGCGCGTGCCGGTGCTGCGCGAGGATCCCGGGGCCACCACCGACTCCCGACTACTCTGGGAGCCGGTCGACGGCGATCCGTGGTTCGAGCGGCAGGCGTACTCGCCCGACGGGCAGCGGATCGCGGTCAGCCGGTTCGAGACGGTCGACGGCGTCCGGACCGAACGGATCTGGATCGTGGACGCCGACGGCGGCGGGCCACGGCCGCTGCCGATCGCCGGGCGGGCGCGCGGTGATCGAGAGACGGACCCGGCCTGGTCGCCGGACGGCACCCGGCTCGCGCTGGTCCGCAGCTCGCCCGGTGACGGGCCCGAGGCGCCGCGCACACCTTCCCGGATCGAGGTGGTCGACGTCGACACCGGGCGGCGGCTGCTGGACCTGCCGGTCCCGGACGCCCTGGCCGGACTCGACGACACCCAGCCGGCCTGGTCGCCCGACGGCACCCGGCTGGCCTTCACCCGGGGCACCTACCGGGGCGACGTGTCGACCCACATCTGGACCGCCAACGCCACGGACGGGCTCGACCAGGCGGACCTGACCGCCGCGATCTGCGGCAGCGGCTGCCCGGTCGTCGACGACAGCGCCGCCTTCTCCCCGGACGGCACCCGGCTGGTCTTCAACCGGGAAGCCGACGGACTGGTCCTGGTCGACCTGGACGGCAACCGGTGCCGGCTGGTGCTGCCCGGCGGCGGTTCCTGCGCCCTTCCGGTGCCGGACCGCGAGGACGGTCCGCACCAGCCGCGGGACGTCGCCTGGTCGCCGGACGGCGAGCGGCTCGCCTTCTCGGCGCGGCGGGCCGAGGACAACAACTCGCCCGAGGCGCTGTGGAGCTACGACCTCGGCGACGGCAGCGTCCGGCCGCTGACCGGGCACCTGCCGGGACGGCAGAAGGAACCGAGTTGGCAGCGCCGCTTCGACATCGCCACCGCCGTGTCGGCACCCGCGCCCGGCACCACGGTGGGCGGCCGGACCTCGCTGCGGCTCGCCGTCACCGACCAGGGGCCGACGCCCGCCGACGACGTCCGGGGCAGCCTCGACGTTCCGCCCGGGCTCTCCGTGACCGGCCTCGACACCCCGGTCGGCGAGTGCGTACTCGCCACCCTGAGCTGCGCGCTGGGCCGCCTCGGCGTGGGGCGCACCGTCGAGATCGGGGTCGACCTGGTGGGCACCGCCCCGGGTGACTTCGCACTGAACTGGTCGGTCGAGGCCGACCCGATCGACACGGATCCGTCGGACAACCGCGCGGCGACCACGGTACGGATCGTTCCCGCGCCGCCGGGCAGCCCGGCCGACCCGGCGTTGACCCTCTCCCTCGACCCGCAGCCGGGGTACGTCGGCGGCACCGTCACCGTCAGGTACACGGTGCGCAACGCGGGCGGGACAACCGCGACCGGTCTGCGGGTCCGGCCCGGACTGCCCGGCGGGGTACCGGTCGGCGGCGCCCTGGCCAGCTGCCCGACCGACGGCTGCCCGGTGCCGGACCTCGCCCCGGGCGCTGCCGCCACCGTCACCGGAACGCTCGCCCCGGGCACGGCGCTGCGCACGACCGTCCAGGGCACCGTCAGCACCACCGGCGGCAACGCCGACCCGGACAACGACACCGCGCGCGGGCCGCTGCGGGTGCTCGCGCCACGGATCGTGGCGGTGCCGCCGATCGGGCCGCCCGGGTTCGTCGCCTCGATCCGGGGCGTGGACTTTCCGCCCGGCCGGCCGCTGCGGCTCTCCTGGGACCTTGGGATCACCGCCGCCGCCCCGCCGGTGCGGCCGGCGGCCGACGGCAGTTTCACGGCCCAGTTGCTGGTGCTGCCGAAGGACCGGCTGGGCGGCCGGCAGGCGGTGGCCACCGGCACCGGATTCCGTCCGGTGCGCACACCGTTCCTGGTGGTGTTGCCGGCCCAGCAACCACCCGGACTGCTGCACCGGCGTTGGTGACGAGAAATGGGGGCGGACGCGTGATACACGAAATCGACGAGGGACTGCGCGGTCTGGTCGTGGACGAGATGCTGGCGGACACCGGGGTGGACGTGTCGTTCGACCCGCCCACCCGGCAGTGGGCTGCCCGGCGCAACGCACCGACGGTGAACCTGTTTCTCTACGACATCCGGGAGGACCGGTCGCGGAACTTCCAGGGTCGGATCGCCGAGCGCGACGCCGCGGACCGGACGGTTGCCTGGCACGAGTCGCCGCACTTCTTCGCGCTGTCCTACCTGGTCACCGTCTGGACCAATCGGCCCACGGACGAGCACCGGCTACTCGCCGCACTGCTGGCCGGGCTGGTCCGGTACGACGAACTGCCGGCCGCACGGCTGACCGGCTCGCTGGCGGCGCTGCGCCTGGCGGTGCCGATGGCGGTCGCCGCGCCACCCGGCGAGGGGCGGGCGCTGGCCGACGTGTGGACCGCGCTCGGTGGAGAACTCAAACCCTCGTTGGACCTGGTGGTCGTCGCACCGGTGTCGACCCGCCGGATCGTGGCCGCGCCGCCGGTGCGGGAACGGATGGTCCTGGTCAGCGACACCGCCGGGCGCCTGGCGAGCCTTCGCAGCCGCACCGCCGCACCGCGCCGCCGGGACGACGACCGGGACGGGGCGGAGCGGGTCGGTGCCGGTCCGGGCGCCGGACAGGACGACCGGCGGTGAGCGACGCGGACGGCATGGCGTACCTGTGGGACCGGCTCGGGCTGGTCGCGGCCCGGATGGATCGACTGGTCGCCGAACGCCGCCGGGACGATCCCCGGCCGGACGACCCGTTCCGGGGCCTGTACCTCGCGGCGGACGACGTCGACCGTCTGCTGGCCCGGTCGCCCGGACCGGAGCCGGTGGATCCGGCCGAGGCGCGGGCGCGGGCAGCGGCGGAGGAACGGGCGGACCGGGCCACCGAAGCCGGGACCGAGCCGAGGCTGCGACGGTTGGCAGACGCCTTCGGGCTCACCGGACTGGACGTGGAGGTGCTGCTCGTCGCGATGCTCCCCGACGTCGAACCCCGGTACGAGCGGCTCTACGGCTACCTCAACGACGACGTCAGCCGGCGCCGGGCGACCGTGGGGCTGGTCCTGGAGTTGTGCGGAAGACCGCCGGGCGACGCCGCCGGCCGGTCCCGGTTCACCGGATCCGCGCCGCTGGTCGCCGACGGGCTGCTGCTGGTCGAGCAGCCGGATCAGCCGTACCTGTCCCGTTCGCTGCGGGTGCCCGACCGGGTGGCCGCGCACCTGCTCGGCGACGACACCCTGGACGCCCGGCTGGCCGGAGTGTCCTGGCCGGCGGAGGACCACGCCGCCGCGGAACCGCCCGGCGGCGTGCCGGACGGGTCGGAGCGGAGCCGGACCGCCGAGCGGCTCGGCGCCGCGCTGCGCTCCGGGGTGCGCCTGGGCTACCTGCGGGAGCGCCCCGGCGGCGCCGCCGAAGACCTGGCCGTGACGGCGCTGGTCCGGGCCGGCTGGTCGGTGCTCCGGCTCGACCTGGAGGCGCTGGCCGCCGACCCCGCCCCCGCCGAGGCGCTGGCCGCGACGGTACGGGAGGCCCGACTGCGTGGTGCCGGCCTGGTCGCCGGCCCGGTGCAGGCGCTCGATCCGGTCGGGCGGCCGGAGCACGCCCGGCTGCTGCGCCGGGTCGCCGACCAGCCGGTGCCGGTGCTGCTCACCGGGTCGGCCGAGTGGGATCCACACTGGACGTGGCGGGCACCGCTGCTGGTCACCGCCCCGCCGCTGGACGAGCGGGGCCGGGCCCGGCTGTGGCGAACGGCCGGTGGGGCACGGGACGCGGACCGCCCCGCCGGTTGGTTCGAGGGCGTGGACCCGACGCGCGAGTTGGCGCCGTACCTGCTCGGCCCGGACCAGGTGCGGCGGGCCGCGCAGGCCGCCGACCAGCTGGCCCTCTTCGCCGGCGCCGACCGGGTCGACTCCGGCCACCTGCGCGCCGGGGTACGCGGGCAGAACGCCGGCGGCCTGGCCCGGCTGGCCCGGCGGATCGAACCCGGCGTCGGCTGGGCCGACCTGGTGCTCCCCGGTCCGGTCCACGACCAGCTGCGCGAGCTGGCACTCCGGGTGCGGTACCGGGACCGGGTGCTGGGCCACTGGCGGATGCGCCCCGGCGGCGGGCGGGGCCGGGGCGTGCTGGCGCTGTTCGCCGGCGACTCCGGCACCGGCAAGACCATGTCGGCGGAGGTGGTCGCCGCCGACCTCGGTCTGGACCTGTACGTCGTGGACCTCTCCACGGTCGTGGACAAGTACGTCGGCCAGACGGAGAAGAACCTCGAACGGATCTTCACCGAGGCGGCCGGGATCAACGGCCTGCTCCTGTTCGACGAGGCGGACGCGATCTTCGGCAAGCGGTCCGAGGTCAACGACGCGCACGACCGCTATGCCAACCTGGAGAGCGCCTACCTGCTGCAACGGATGGAGTCCTTCGACGGCGTCGCGGTGCTGACCACGAACCTGCGGGCCAACCTGGACGAGGCGTTCACCCGGCGACTCGACCTGATCGTCGACTTCGCGATGCCGGACGCGGCGCAGCGGCGGGCGCTCTGGGACCACTGCCTCGGCACCGAACTGCCCCGCGACGATGACCTGGACCTGGATTTCTGCGCCGGCAACTTCGAGTTGTCCGGTGGCAGCATCCGGGCCTGCGTGGTGACCGCGGCTTACCTGGCGGCGGAGGCGGGTCGACCGGTACGGATGGCGGACCTGGTCGGCGCGGTGCAGCGGGAGTACCGCAAGCTCGGCCGGCTGCTGCTGGAGAGCGAGTTCGGCGGGCACCGACCGCGCGGGGAGCCCCTACACGTCCGCTGAATGAGCAGCTTCCAGCAGCGGCTCCGCTCGAATGTCCTCGTCGGTGCCGACGCCATCCCCGGGCTGGCACAACGCTTCCTCGTCGAGGTCTTGCGAGATCACTTCGTTGCCCGGTTGGCCGGCCTCCGGGCAACAGGCGTTGCCCTTAAGGCTCTTATGGACTGGTCGAATCCGGAGGAAAATCTGATGGGTGCCTGTTCACCGAGCTGGGGAGGGTCCATGCACGCGCACGATCAACCCGGTGCACGGCAGCGCCCGACCCCACCGGGGCGGACTGTGCACCGTGCCGACGCCGATCGACTTTCCCCCGCCCACCCGGCGGATCCGGGTCGGCTGCTGGCGTTGCAGCGGTTGGCCGGTAACTCCGCGGTCGGACGGCTCGTCGCGTCGTGGACGGGCGGCAGCGTGCAGCGGGACCAAAGCCATGATCCGGCCGCCGATGCGACTCGGGCCTCGGTGGATGCCGTCGTGCGCAGTGCGGGTGAGCCGCTGGCGCCGGCCGTGCGGGCCGACATGGAGGCGGTGACCGGCCACGATCAGTCTGCGGTCCGCATCCACCGGGACGCCGCGGCGCACCATGCCGCAAAGTCGTTGGGGGCAAACGCGTTCACCACCGGTACGCACATCGCGTTCCAGCAAGGGCGCTACGATCCCACGTCCGGCGAGGGACGCCGGATGCTGCGGCACGAACTGGAGCACGTCAACCAGCAAAGCCGCGGTTCGGTGGAAGGCACCGACATGGGCAACGGTATATCGGTCAGCCATCCCTCGGACCGCCACGAGCGGGCCGCGGTAAAGGCAGCTGATTCGATGCCCGCTCAACGCGTTGTGGACGGGACTGCGCCGGCTACCGAGCCGGCGGTGCCAGCCCAACGGATCGCCGTCCAGCGCGATGTCGGCTTCGAGTTCGAGGCTGGTGGTAATGAAACGAGCACATCGGTGTACAACACTCCGATCACAACCGCTGATTTAGCAGGAGTGGGGGACATCCCGACGTACGATAATCCACCGTCGTCTTCTTCTTCCGATGCCCTGCCTACCGATGCCGAGTTAGGACCACTGGGCGACGTTCCGCCACCGGCCCGACAGGGGCCCCCGCCCCGCGGCCGTACGACCCAGTTCGAGCCGCGTCATCCCCCTGCCGAGCATGACCGGATGCGCGCCCTACGCAAGCACGAGAGAATCCTGACGGGGCAGGGCTTCCACGTCGAGGCCGATGAGTCGTTGGCTGGCTCCGATCTGGAGTTCGTGGTTGGGCACGTGCCCGAAACCGACGCCGGGCGGGAACAGCTGGTGCAAGTCATGAACAACATCCTGGCCATCGCCAATCTCCTGGTTCCCGAGGGCATCCATCGGGCAACCGACGTGGCTGTGGGCGGTACCACGGCCGCATCCTTCACCGGTGGTTACGCGGTGGTGGGCCGCGTCGGGCAGCTAGGGGCGAAGCCACAGGTCACGGCCGGTCTGCGGCTTGACCGGCTGGATGAGCTGATGGGCTACATCGCCAATCCCGTACCGTCCGGGCAACCCGCCCCCACCGTGGCGTCCGCTGCCAACGCGCAGCAGCGCGCTTTCGTCGACCTGAACAGCATGGACGACATTAACCGGATCATGAATAAGACCGTCGCGCACACCGCCGCCGCGATCGCAAGCCTCCGTGCCCGGCCAGACGTTCCGAACGATTTCGGCAGCCCAGAGTTGCGCGGTCTGCTCAATCTGGTGGTGTCCTACCTCATCGAGGCCGGGCGAGGGGTCTCGATGCCGTTCGCGAAGTCGATCGCGCCGATGCTCGCCCGCACCGACCTGGCAGCGATCTTCCAAACCCTGCCGCCGGCCGAGAAGACATTCCTCAGCGCGGAGTACGGCCAGGAATTCGTCGACCTTGTGTTCAGTGGAGGTCGCATCGGCGGGGGTCCCGACGAGCCGGTCATCAAGGGCGGCATCAGCCAGGCCAACCGGCCGGCAAGAGCCTTCGACCACGTCACCAGGGACCTTTGGCTCCGCGAGCTCACGGACTCCACCGACATCCTTTCTCCCCATGGCTACCAGGAAATCTTCCCGGAGCCCGAAGTCGGACAGGCCAGGTACACTGATCTTGAGTCGATGGGGGCATTCGGTGAACGGATGGATCGGGTCGGGCCCTCGGCGGATCTACGTGCCCCGATCCTGGAACTACGCAGGATGCGCGACCTCGCACACGTCGCCGAATGGCCGACGGTGGCGCTGGCTGTCTTTGATTTGGTCAGGGCGCTCAACGCCAACGAGGCGCTGAACTACGACCCCAGCTACGTGGCGCCCCCAGCACCCGCGCCGAGCGCCCCGTCGGGCCCCCCATCAGGCCCCCCGACCGGTGGCCCCGCACCGGGTCATGACAGCGACCCGCCACCCAAGACGGGCAAGCGGCAACGCTTCAAGGAATCGTGGAAGAAGAGATTCGGATAAGCCCGCGTCAGCGGCGCAGCGTGACTGAGGCGGCTCGCTTCGCCTCTCGCCCAAGGGCCGGCGAATGTTCGGGAGCCGAACTGCCGAGGGTGGATGCCGCTTTCGGGTAAGGGAACACCCCGGGCGTTCCGGCCCGGGGCGTTGCCATACTCGCGATCAGCGCGGCGACGTCCCGCAGGAACGCCTGCCCAACGGCCGACTCGAAGGTCAAACCGGACCCGGTTGAAGGGACTGCTGCTCAGGCATTGCCGGCGGCCACGACGCGAATCAGGCTCAGGCCACCCTCAGTGCCCGCTTGAGGAAGATGACCGCCTGGGTGATGGCCGCCTCGGCCGCCTCGGTGCCGCGCAGCCCGTCGAGCATCACGAAGTCGTGGACGATGCCCTGGTACCGGGTCGCCGAGACCGGGACCCCGGCCGCCCGCAGCCGGTGGGCGTACGCCTCGCCCTCGTCGCGGAGCACGTCGGCCTCGGCCGTGATCACGAGTGCCGGCGGCAGCCCGGCGAGCTGCCCGAGATCCGCCCGCAGCGGCGAGGCGGTCACCTCGGCCCGGACCGCCTCGTCCGGCGCGTACTGGTCCCAGTACCAGCGCATCGTGTCGCGGCGCAGATGGAAGCCCTCGGCAAAGGTGCGGTACGACGGGGTCTCGAACCGCGCGTCGGTAACCGGGTAGAAGAGCACCTGCCCGACCGGTCTCGGGCCGGCGTGCCGCTTCGCCAGCAGGGTCACCGCGGCGGCCAGGTTGGCGCCCACCGAGTCGCCGGCCACGACCACCAGTTGGCCGTCGAGGTCCGCCGCCCCGGACCCGGCGAGCCAGCACAGCACCGCGTAGCACTCCTGCACCGCCAGCGGATAACGCGCCTCGGGCGAGAGGCTGTAGTGCGGAAAGACCACCGCCGCGCCGGTGCCGACGGCCAGCTCCCGGATCAGCCGGTCGTGGGTGTGGCAGTCGCCGAAGACCCAACCGGCGCCGTGCAGGTAGAGGATCACCGGCAACCGGCCGATGGCGCCCGCCGGCCGGACGATCCGGATCGGCACCGCACGGGCCGGATCCGCACCTACGGTCCGATCCTCCAGATCCGCGTCGGGCCTGGCGAGGTTTCCGGACTGGAGTTCGGCGAGGAACCGCCGGCCCCGCTCCGGGCCCAACTGGTGCAGGTACGGCGGGCTCGCGGTCGCCTCGACGAACCGCCGGGCGGCGGGCTCCAGCACGATCATCCGAGCACTCCGGGAATCCGGGCCGCGAGCGCGGCGGGAAAGGCCGAGGTGTCCCTCGGGTACGCGGAGTCTTCCGGCACCGGTCCACACAGACATCCGCCATTTGACGGTGCCCGCCCGGAACTGCCCCATCGGGTAGCAACGGCTTCCCCCGTGCCCGCCCGTCGGGTCGTGGTTCCCGGTCCCGCACCGCCACAGACTGTTCTCACGGATCGCTGTCGTGCCCGAGGGAGTCTTTCCATGCCGTCGTACCTGTCACCCGGGGTGTACGTGGAGGAGGTGCCGAGCGGCTCACGCCCGATCGAGGGGGTGGGTACCGCCGTCGCCGCCTTCGTGGGCTTCGCCGCCAGGGGTCCGTTCAACACCGCGACCCTGGTGACCAACTGGAGCCAGTTCGTCCAGACGTTCGGAGAGATGGTCGAAGACGCCTATCTGGCCCACGCGGTGTACGGCTACTTCGCCAACGGTGGCGGCGCCTGCTACGTGGTCCGGGTCGGTGCCCCGGACGCGCCGAACGGCGGGAGCGCGGCGGAGCGGACGCTCACCGGGCCGCCGGTGCCGCTCGGCACCTTCACCGTCCGGGCGCTGCCCGACTCCGGCGACACCGGCGACCTCACCGTGGAGGTGGCCGACATCGAGGGTGACTCCGTGCCGGAGGACCGGTTCAGGCTGGTGGTTCGGCAGGGTCGCACGGAACGGGAGACGTTCGACGTCTCCGCGAAGCGGAACACCAAGGCGTACGTGGTCAACCAGGTACGGGAGCGGTCGCGGCTGATCGCAGTCGAGGAGGCGGCACCGGCGAACGCGCTGGCCCGGCCGGAGAAGCAGTCGGTGGCCGTACCGCCGGCACCGGCCGACGGCACCGGCCTGCCCGCCCGGGTCTCCGCCGACGACTACGTCGGCGACCCGGATGCCCGGACCGGCTTCGGCGGGCTGGAGGTGATCGACGAGATCACCATGGTCGCGGTGCCCGATCTGATGAGCGCGTACCAGCAGGGGCGGATCGGCCTCGACGACGTCAAGGCGGTCCAGTTGGCGGTCGTCTCGCATTGCGAGCAGTTGGGCGACCGGATGGCGATCCTCGATCCGCCGCCGGAGCTGACCGCACGCCAGGTGCTGACCTGGCGGCAGCAGGAGGCGGGATACGACTCGCGGTTCGCCGCCCTCTACTACCCGTGGATCAAGGTGTTCGACCCGACGAGCGGGCAGCACCGGTTCCTCCCGCCGAGCGGACACGTCGCCGGGCTGTGGTCGCGCACCGACGCGGAGCGCGGGGTCCACAAGGCACCCGCGAACGACGTGCTCCGGGGGGTGGTCGAGGTGCAGAACACGGTGACGAAGGGCGAGCAGGACCTGCTCAACCCGGTGGGGGTGAACTGCATCCGCGCCTTTCCGGGCCGGGGAATCCGGGTGTGGGGTGCCCGGACTCTCTCCTCGGACCCCTCCTGGCGCTACATCAACGTCCGCCGGCTGTTCAACTACCTTGAGGAGTCGATCCTGCTCGGTACCCAGTGGGCGGTCTTCGAACCGAACGACGAACGGCTCTGGGGCACGATCCGGCGCAACATCGCCGCGTTTCTCACCGAGGAGTGGCGCGGCGGGGCGCTGTTCGGCGGCACCGCCGCCGAGGCCTTCTACGTCAAGTGCGACCGGGAGACCAACCCGCCGGAGTCCGTCGACCGCGGTCGGGTGGTCTGCGAGGTCGGGGTCTCCCCGGTGAAGCCGGCCGAGTTCGTCGTCTTCCGGCTGTCCCAGTACTCCGACAGCAGCAGCCTCGTCTCGGAATGACCCAAAGGACATTTTCCACGGTGGACAGCAGTGCGGCGACAGGGAGAGGACGGTAGCCAGCGATGGCGGAGACGGGCGACACCTTCGTAACCCACCGGTTCCAGGTGGAGCTGGGCAAGGCCCGCGTCGAGTCGGTGCAGGAGGTCAGCGGCCTCACCGTGGAGCTCGACGCGATCGAGGTCACCCAGGTCACCCCGACCGGGGAGTACATCCTCCGCAAGATACCCGGGGCGCGGAAGGGCGGCGAGGTGACCATCACCCGCGGCCTGGACAAGAGCAGCGCGTTCACCGAGTGGATCAAGGACACCTACGAGAAGGGCGCGATCAACACCGCCCGACAGAACATCAGCGTGATCATCGTGGACGCCGAGAACGCGGAGCAGCGCCGGTGGGACCTGACCAACGCCTGGGTGAGCCGGTGGGAGGGCCCCAGCCTGCGGGCCGGCGACACGTCCCCGGCCACCGAGAAGATCACGATCGTCTTCGAGGGCATCACCAGCTCCTGAGGCGACGGAGGTCCGTGACGTCCCCCGGTGCACCCGCACCGACTATCTGAAGGGAGGCAGCGGCGTTCCTCCCCGGCCCCGGCGGCCGGGTCCGCACGCCGCGAGGTCGATGAGGCGACGTACCGTTTCGCACACCGCCCTGGACGAGCCGCCGGACGGCGCGGACGCCGTCCCGGCGGTCGTCTCCACCGCCCCGTCCGGGCCGCCCAGGCTGCAGACCGAGTTCTCCTTCGAACTTCCCCGGGGGTACGTCGACGAGACGGGCACCGTGCACCGCAACGGCACCATGCGGCTGGCCACCGCCCGCGACGAACTCGCCCCGCTGGTCGACCTGAGAGTCAAGGACAATCCCGCGTACCTGTCGGTCGTGCTGCTCAGCATGGTCATCACCCGGCTGGGCACGGTCACCGAGATACGGGCCGAGCAGGTGGAACGGTTGTTCGCCTCGGACCTGGCCTTCCTGCAGGACTTCTACCGGCGGATCAACGCGGAGGGGCACAGTCGCGCGGCGGTCACCTGCCCGCACTGCGCATCAGGCTTCGAGGTGGACCTCGCCGGTGGTCGCCCGGGGGAATCGTGACGTACGCGACCGACCGGCTCTACGAGGAGGTCGCGTACGTCGCCTACCACTTCCACTGGTCCCGGGACGAGATTCTCGACCTGCGCCACGACGAACGGCGGCGCTACGTCACGGAGATCGCCGCCATCAACACCCGCGTCAACGAAGGCCGGTGATATCAGCAATGGGCGTACGCGACCTGCTCCGGCGGTGGCGCGGACCGACCGGGTCCAGGGTGGACCAGACACCGACACCGACACCGGCACCGGCCGCCGGTCCGGGGCGAGGACCCACCGATCCAGGCTGGCGGGGTGTGCCGTCGATGGCCGGTCTGCTCACCGGTGCCGAGATGCCGCTCAGCGACCCGGTCGGGTTCCGGTGCCGGCTGGCCACCTGGCAGAACCCCGCCCTCCGGAGTCCGCTGGCGCACCTGGTCAGCCCCGACGCGCCCGGAGGGCTGGCGTACGACCTGCTCCGTCCGCTGCCACCGGCACCAGCGGCACCGCCACCGGCGGCGCGGGCCCGGCGGGTCCCGCCGGTGCGCCGCCGGCCCGACCCGGGGTCGCCGTCCCCGGCTCCCGGTGAACCGCCCGAATCCGACGCCGGTCCGACGGCCGAGGCCGGAGGTGCACCCCTGACCGGTGCCGCCACGACGCCGGCCGCCGGGGCGACGCCGGTACGCCCCTCTCCGGCTCGTCGGACCGGCACGCCGCTGACGGTCGCCCGGGTCGCCGCTGCGCCTCGGCGACTTCCGGCGGTCTTGCCCGAGGCCACCGGTCGTCCCCTCCGGCCGCCGGCCTCCGCCGCCCGGCCCGGTGCGGACCACACTGGCTTCCCCGCGAACACCGGCAATTCCGGCAATGCCTCGTCGGCGCCCTCCCGAGCGACGTCCCAGAGCAGCAGGTCGCCCGCCGCCCCGGTCTCCCCCGCGCCGCCTCCGTTTTCTCCCGTCACCCCGCCCCCGCCCGGGCCCGGCACGGCCACCCCGCCCCCGGTCGTCGCCGCTCCGGCCGGGCCGACCGGGCGAGGCGAGGTGCCCGACGCACCGGGGGGCGCGCCCGCGCCGGTCTCACGGCCCCACCGAACCGGCGCCTCGGCGCCCCGGCTCGGTCTCGGCGAACCCATCGTGTTGCCGGCCCCCGACCCGTCCGCTCCGGCCACGGTGCCGACGGTGCTCCGGCCGGCCGCGAGCCGGTCCATGCCCCGGTCGACGCGTCCGGAACCCGGTGCCGAGACGTCCGGCAGCCCCGGGACACCACTACAACGGTCCAGTGTGGAGCGGGGTCGCGGCCCGTCGACCGCCGGCACGTCGGAGGGGAGCGGGACGGCACCGGTTCACCACCCCGGCGCCCCCGCAAACCCGGGTGGTCCCACCGTCCCCGCCCACGGCCCGGTCCCGCTGGTCCGTCCCGGCACACCCGGCCCCGGCGGTACGACGCCGCACCCCGGCCCGACCGCCCCCGGCCCGACCGCCGGAGCGGGATCCGCCGGCCCTGGCGGCGAACCGTCCCCGGGTGTCCCGACGGGCCCGGGCGCTCCGCCCGCTCACCGGCCAGGCCCGCCGTCCGGGCCGCGCGTCGGCCTCGGTGCCCCGCTCGGCCCGGAGGTCCAGCCCCGGCTCGTGATCCGGCCCCGACCGCCGGTCACCCCCGGCCCCGCCCGGATCGACCCGCCCCGGCCGTCCGCCGACCCGCCCAGCCCTCCCGCCACCGCGCCCGAGCCGCCGGATCCGGTTACGCCGCGCCCGCTGCCGGGAAGGCGTCCGACCCCCGGGGACGGCGCGGCCACCGCGGGGTCCGAGACTCGGGGCCACGCGGCCCGACCGGGCCGAGATCCTGTCGAACCGCAGCCTCGGACACTGGTCGGACGGCCGCACCCCGAGGTGCCCGCCGGGCAACCCCGCAGCCGGGTGCCGGCCCCCCGACCGCAGTCCCCGCCGCCGAACACCGCCACGCCACCGCCGACCGCCAGGCCACCGGGCGGGGCGGCGCTGGCCACGGTCGGGTCGGCCATCCCGGCGGACTGGCGGCGAGGGGCCGGGCCGGCCGCGACGCGGTCGGGCGAAGCGGCTCCGCACCGGCACGCCGCCGGGACCGAACCGGCCGGCGGACGGCCGAACCTGCTGCCGCTGCTCGGTCAACGGCCCGGGCTGCCGATCCTGCAACGGACCGCCGCGACCCCGGCGGCACTCCGCGCGGACTCCCGAACGAGGATGCCCGCCGGCACCCGCGGCCCGACCGGACCGGCGGTGCCGATCCGCTGGACCCCACCCGCCGGCAGCGGGTCGGACCCGTCGGCCAACACCGCCACGACGACCGGCCGAACTCCGGCGACCAGCGAGGAGGCGCCCACCATGATGGGATCCGAAGCAGTTTCCTCCGATTCCGGAAGCCGGATCGCACCGGCCCCGGACCCTCGCCGGGCGCACGCGCGACCACTCCCCCGGCGGGTCGCCGGCCCGGCGCGGCCGGCGTCCGCCGTCGCCGTGTCGGTCCCCCCGCCGCCCGGCCCGGATCCGGGTGCCAGGGCCCGGGCGCGGCCGGCGCTGGCCGGCGCCGCCGGGTCCAGGGTGGTGACAAGTCCGCGCGGTGCCACTCCGCCCCGAGCGGCCGGAGCCGCGCTGCCGGTGCAGCGGACCTCGCGCGCTGCCACCACCGTCAGTACCGCGACGACGGCGCCGACCCGGTCCGGACCGATCGTCCAGAAGCGATCGGCGGCGGCCAACCCACCGACCGCCAGCCGTACGGGAACCGCCGGGGGCGCCGGTTGGACGGCAGGTTCCGACTCGACGGGTGGTCGCCCGCGCGGCTCCTCGGGCCCGGCACGCGACGAGCGGGACAGCGCCGAACGGTTCCACCATCTCGACCGCCGGGCCCTGGACGAACTCGCACACCGACTCGTCGAGCCGATCTCCCGGCTGCTGCGGGCCGAACTCCGGCTGGGCCGTGAGCGTAACGGTCGATGGCTGGACGGTGCACGATGACCGGTACCGATCCGGGCACCAGCATCCACTTCCGGCTCCGCATCGACGGGATCGACCTCGGCGACTGGAGCTCGTGCGACGGGCTCGGCTGCGAGGTCGAGGTGGAGCAGCACCAGGAGGGCGGCAACAACGGCTTCGTCTGGCAACTGCCGTCCCGGGTGCGCTACACCAACGTCACCCTCACCCGCCCGCTGATTCCGGACACGGCCAAGGTGGCCCGACTGCTCTCCGCCCTCCCGCAGGGGATCACCCGGGGCACCGCCCAGATCGCGGCGCTGCGGCCCGACCGGGCGCTGCTGGTGCAGTGGGGCCTGGCCGACGTCGTACTCGTCCGCTGGACCGGTCCTTCCTTCGGGCCCAGCCGCTCCGAGGCGGCGACGGAGAGTATCGAACTCGCGTACAACGGTTTCCTGGAGGTGGGCTAGATGCCACGACCACGGTGCCGGACCGACGGGGCGGTGGCGCCATGACGAGACCGACCGGCAAGGTCTCCGCGTTCCTCCAGCGCTATCAGCCACCACCGGGCGGCGGCAACCGTCCCGGCGGTCCGCTCGGCGGC
Source organism: Plantactinospora sp. B6F1 (assembly GCF_040120695.1). Taxonomy (NCBI): domain Bacteria; kingdom Bacillati; phylum Actinomycetota; class Actinomycetes; order Micromonosporales; family Micromonosporaceae; genus Plantactinospora; species Plantactinospora sp. B6F1. The sequence goes on from NZ_JBEEAC010000011.1 coordinate 36,790, forward strand.
CCGATCGCCTTCATGTTCAACCCGAACCAGTTGACCCTGACCAAGTCGGCGGCCTGGATTCCGCACGTGGTCCGCGGCGCGGAGCAGGTCGGGATCCCGGAGTTCAGCGGTTCGGAACCGCGCGCCCTCGCCCTGACCGTGTTCCTCGACGTGACCGACACGCACGGCCGCACGGTGCAGCAACGGGTCGAGAGCCTGTTGGCCTGCTGCACGCCGACCACGGCCAGCATCGCGGCCAAGGCACCGTCGCCACCGTGGGTGAAGTTCACCTGGGGCCAGTTCCAGACCGTCTCGTTCTACTCGTACGTCAGCCAGGTCACCGCGACGTACACCCTGTTCAACAGCTCCGGTACCCCGCTGCGGGCGACCTGCGACCTCAACCTGACCGAGATCAGCGGCAGCAAGCCCGGCCAGAACCCCACCTCCGGCAGTCGCTCTGCCCGACGGGTGCACCGGGTGGTGGACGGCGACTCGCTGCCGCTGCTGGCCCATCGGGAGTACGGCGATCCGACGGTGTGGCGGGTGATCGCCGAGGCGAACGATCTCGACGACCCGACCCGGCTGCGCCCCGGCTCCGAACTGCTGCTGCCCGCCGCCGACGAGTTCCCGCCCGTGCCGTCCCGCGACCCCGGCCTGCCGGCCGGAACGGCCGCCTCCGCTGGCGAAGGTAGGTAGATCGCGTGTCCGAGGGAAACCTCACCAATCTGCTCAAGGTCGGCCTGCCGGTGGACGGGCTCCCCGATCCGTGGCCGGACGAGTTGGTGTACGGCTCCGTCGACGACGGAGCAGGCGTGCCGGCGGTGGCGACCCTGCGCTACCGCGACCCCGGCTCACTGCTGCTGCAACAGACCGGGGTCGCGATCGGCCGCAAGCTGACCGTGGCGGTGCGCGCCGGGGACCGGCACGGCGAGACGGCGCTGTTCACCGGGGAGGTGGTCACCGTCGAGACAGAGTTCGACGGCACCGGCACCTACACCACCATCCGAGCCATGGACCTGTCGCACCGGCTCATGCGCGGCCGACGGGTCGCCAGCTACCGCAACCAGAAGGCTTCCGACCTCGCCAGACAACTCGCCCGCTCCGCCGGCCTGCCGATCGGCCGGATAGATCCCACGACCGTCGTCTACGAGGTGGTGTCGCAACCGAACGTCAGCGACTGGGAGTTCCTCACCATGCTGGCGGCCGACAACGGCGCCGAGGTGGCAGTGGTCGACGGCCGGTTCGAGTTCCGTCGACCCGTCCGCGCCGCCTCCGCCCCGGGCCCCCAGACGACCGCCGAGCGCAGCGACTTCGTGGCGGAGGTGGACGGGAACGTGCTCACCATGCGCGCCACCGTCACCTCGGTCGGCCAGTTCACCGACGTGGAGGTGCGGGGCTGGGATCGCCGTACCCGCGAGCCGGTGATCGGGCGCACCCCGGTGCGCGACAGCGACGAGGTCGGCATCCCGGTGACCGCCGGGCAGGTGGCGGCCCCGTTCGGCACCGCCGAGATGCTGGTCGCCGACGTGCCGTACGAAACCCTGGCCGAGGTCGGTACGGTGTCCCGCGCCCTGGCTGCCCAGGTGGCGGCCGGTCTCGCCGAACTCGAGGTAGCCGTCCGCGGCAACCCCCGACTCCGCGCCGGCGTGCCGTTCGCGCTGACCGGGGTGGGTCGGCCGTTCGCCGGCAAGTACACCGTGACCGCCAGCCGGCACGTCTTCGGCCCGGCGCGGTTCTACCAGACCTGGCTGACGGTCAGCGGTGGCCGGGACCGGTCGCTGGCCGGGCTGGCCGCGAACGATCTGGCCCCGGCCCGGTCGGCCCGGATGCCAGGGCTGGCCATCGGCGTGGTCACCGACGTCAACGCCGCGCTGGACCGCAACCACCCGGAACGCCGGGACCGGGGTTGGGTCAAGCTCCGGTTCCCGTGGCTGGACGACAAGTACGAGACCGATTGGGTCCGGACGGTGCAACTGGGCGGGTTCGGCGGCGGCGGGGTCTGCTGCCCCGAGGTCGGCGACGAGGTGCTGGTCGGGTTCGAGCAGGGCATGCTCGACCGGCCGTACGTGGTCGGCGGGTTGTACAACGGCCTCGACCAGCCGTCGCCACACGACGTACCGCTGGTCGACCCGACGGGCGGGACGGTGAACCGGCTCTCGTTCGCCTCCCGGCAGGGCCGGGCAGCCGGCCGCCGAAGCACCGGCAACTGGATGGAGTTGCTCGACGGGCCCACCGCCACCGCCCCGCAGGGAGTGCGGTTACGCACCCGCAGCGGCACCGACAACCTACTGCTGCACCTGGACCGGGCCGGCACCTCGGTGGTGGTCCGCAGCGACGGCAGCGTGGTGATCGAGGCCAAGACCGAGGTCACCGTCGAGGGGAGTCAGGGGGTGCGGGTCGAGTCGGGTGGACCGGTCTCGGTCCAGGGCCGGGGCGTGTCGGTGGACGCCGGCGCCGGCGAGCTGAAGCTCACCGGGGCCAGCGTCTCCGTCTCCGGCCGGGTCGTCCGGATCAACTGAGCACGAGGGCCGCCGGAGGTGACCGGGCGGCACCGCACGCCGGGTGGATGCCACCGCCCGGCCAGGAGGGAGGAGAGACGCGATGCCACCAGCAGCCCGGATCGGGGACAGGGTGGGCCACGGCGCACCCACCGGTACGGTCGGACCGCCCGGCGCCGGCGCACCGGTGCCGACCGGCGGACCCACGCTCGGCGTCTCCAGCGTGCTGATCGGCGGCCTGCCGGCCGCGGTGGTCGGCACGCTCTGCACCTGTCCGGTTCCGCCGCCGCATCTGGCGCTCGGACCGGGCAACGTCGTGCTGCCCGGCCCGCCGTCGATGCGGGGGCAGGTGTTGATCGGCGGCTTCCCCGCCGCCCGGATGGGCGACCGGACCAGCTGCTCGGCGACGATCCTGACCGGCGCCGGCAACGTCATCATCGGGGGCTGAGCGCGGTGGCGGAGCAGTTCATCGGCGCCGGTTGGGCGTTCCCACTGCGGCTGGACGCCGGTGGCGGCATCGCCCTGGTCAACCGGGAACGGGAGATCGTGGAGGCGATCCGGCTGATCCTCGGTACCGCCCCCGGCGAGCGGCCGATGCGTCCCGAGTTCGGCTGCGGGGTGCATGACTACGTCTTCGCACCCGCGGACGAGAACACCGCCGGGCAGATCGCCTTCGAGGTGCGGGCCGCGCTGGACCGCTGGGAGCCGCGGATCGAGGTCACGGACGTGCTGGTGGGCTTCGACGAGGTGCACGTCGGCACCCTTTACATCGACATCCGTTATCTGGTCCGGGGCACCAACGATCCGCGCAACCTGGTCTTCCCGTTCTACGTGATCCCGTCACACGACGGGCCCGAGGCGGAGGCGGCGAACTGATGGCCCTGCCCGCGCCCAACCTCGACGACCGCCGCTTCCAGCACCTCGTCGACGACGCCAAGCGCTTCATCCAGCAACGTTGTCCGGAGTGGACGGACCACAACGTGTCCGACCCGGGAGTCACCCTGATCGAGGCGTTCGCTCAGATGACGGACGAGCTGCTGTACCGGTTGAACCGGGTGCCGGAGAAGAACTACCTCGCGTTCCTCGACCTGATCGGCGTCCGACTCTTCCCGCCGACCGCCGCCCGGGCTGACCTCACGTTCTGGCTCGCCGCCCCGCAGGCCGAGACGGTGCTGCTGCGGGCCGGCACCGAGGCCGGCACGGTCCGTACCGAGACGGAGGAGGCCATCGTCTTCGCCACCGCCTCCGACCTGGCGATCGTGCCGTGCGAGCTGGTCGGACTGCGCGTCCACCCCGCCGACGGGCCGGCGGTGGACCGTACCGACCAGGTGTGGGACGGCCGGGACGTACCCTGTTTCGCCGACCCGCCCGCGGTCGGCGACGCCCTGCTGCTCGGCCTGGACTCGGCGGTCCCGTCCTGCGCGGTGGTGCTGCGCCTGGAGAGCCGGGTCCAGGGCATCGGGGTCGACCCCCGGCAGCCGCCGCTGCGCTGGGAGGCGTGGAACGGCGCCGGCTGGGTGGAGTGCGACGTCGACCGCGACTCCACCGGTGGACTCAACCGGCCCGGCGACGTGGTGCTGCACGTCCCGGCCGGACACACCGCCTCCACCGTCGGCGGCCAGCGCGCCGGCTGGCTGCGGTGCCGGCTGGTGGCCGCCGAGCCCGGACAGCCGTTCTACTCGGCATCGCCGACGATCCGGGCCGCGTCGGCCTTCACCATCGGCGGCACGGTCGCGGCGGTGCACGCCGAGACGGTGGTCGGCGAGCTCCTCGGCGAATCCGCGGGGGTGCCGGGGCAACGATTCCGGGTGCTCCGTCCGCCGGTGATCCCGGACGACGAGCCGTTCGTGGTCGAGGTCTCCGACGGCACCGGCTGGCAGGAGTGGACCGAGGTGGACGCGTTCGGCGGCACGGGTCCGGACGAGCGGTGCGTGACGGTGGACCGGACCGTCGGCGAGGTGGCATTCGGCCCGGCCGTCCGCGAACCCGACGGGACGCTACGCCGGTACGGCGCGGTGCCGCGCACCGGCGCCCGGTTGCGGGTCCGCCGGTACCGCACCGGCGGCGGGCGACGCGGAAACGTGGCCCGGGGCACGATTTCGATGCTGCGCAGCTCGGTACCGTACGTGAGCCGGGTGGAGAACCGGGAGGCCGCCGCCGGCGGGGTGGACGGCGAGTCGGTACAGAGCGCACGCCAGCGGGGTCCGGTGCAGCTACGGGCCCAGGACCGGGCGGTCACCGCGCGCGACTACGAGCTGATCGCCGGAGAGGCGGTGCCGGCCGCGGCCCGGATCCGCTGCCTGCCCGCCGGGGGCGGCGCCGACGCCGGCGGGGTACGTGTCCTCGTCGTGCCCGAGGCGGTCCCGGACCTGGGTGACCGACTGCGCTTCGAGCAGCTGATCCCGCCCGACGACATGCTCGCGGCCGTCGCCGAGCACCTGGACGCGCGCCGGCCCATCGGAGTACGCCTGGCCGTGGAGCCCCCCTTCTACCAGGGCGTCACCGTGGCGGCCCGGCTGACCGCCCGGCCCGGGACGGCCGTCGAGCGGCTCCGGACCGCCGCTGTCGACGCGCTCTACGGTTATCTCAACCCGCTACGCGGCGGCCCGGACGGCTCGGGCTGGCCGTTCGGCCGGCCGGTGCAGTCCGGCGAGATCTTCGGAGTGCTCCAGCAGCTGCCCGGCGTCGCGTTGGTGGAGGAGGTGCTGCTCTTCACCGCCGACCCGGTCTCCGGACGGCGTGGTGCGGCGACGACCCGGATCGCACTCGACCCGCACGCGTTGGTCTTCTCCTACGAGCACCAGGTCCGGGTGGAGGAACGCTGATAGTCCGAGTGGAGGAACGCTGAGACCGGCTCGGCCGGAGAGAGGAGCGTCCCATGCGTGGCGCAGTGCCAGGCCTCGGCACACCACATCCGTTCGGCAGCCGGCTGCCGACGATCTACGGTGCCGACGAGCTGGCCGGACGGCTGCTCGCCGCCTTCGACGAGGTGCTGGCCCCGGTGCACACGACGCTGGACAATTTCGCCGTCTATCTGGACCCCCGGCTGGCCCCGGCCGACTTCGTCGACTGGCTTGCCGGCTGGGTGGCGGCCGAGACGGCGCCTGGGTGGACGCTGCGGCAGCGTCGCGAGGCGGTCGCCGGTGCGGTGGCCCTACACCGGGTACGCGGTACGGCGCGGGGCCTGGCCGAGCAGGTACGGACGGTCTTCGGGGTACTGCCGGAGGTGACCGAGAACGGCGGTACGGTCTGGTCGTCGACGCCGGGCGGGCCGCTTCCGGGCACGGCGGCGCCCGCCCTGACGGTGACGGTGCGGGTGCCCGAACCCGACCTGGTCCCGCTGGCCCGGCTGCGGGCTCTGGTGGAGGCCAATCGACCTGCGCACGTGCCGTGCACGGTCCGGGTGGTCATCGAGAATGACGGGGTGCGCGGGGGCGACGACGATGGAACGTTGTGACCGGTGCGCGCCGGCCGAACCCGGCGGTGCCTTCTGCGCGGTCTGCGGATCCTTCCTGGAGTGGGAACAGGCCGGGGACGCTCTGCCTCCGGGCCGGCCGTCGACGCCGACCTCTGCCGTCCGGCCCTCGGTCGCGACGGTTTCTCCGCCGGACGTGCGGCTGACCGGGGCGACCCGACCGGCACCACCGGCGGCGGACGGAGACGGCGACCGGCCGGACGCCGCGGCCCGCGGCTCGCAGGAGGTGGCAAGCGTCGCCGACCGCGCCACCGACGCGGCGACGGCCCGGCCGCCGGGAACGGGAACCGCGGCGAGGGTCGGGCCTGCGGCGGACCAACCGGCGGGCTCGGCCGTGCAGGCTGTCCAGCCCGCTCGGCCGCAGGTCCGCCGACCCGTGGTACGACAGCGTCCGCCCGAGCCGGACGAGGGTTCCGGCGACGTCGTCTGCCCAGCCTGTGCGACCGGCAACCCACGGGACCGGAGGTTCTGCCGGCGGTGCGGCACGGCCCTCGACGCCGCCCGGCCCGGACCGGCGGCCCCGGTCTCGTGGTGGCGTCGACTCTGCCGGGCCCTGTTCCGTGCGGCGCGATGGTTGGTCCGGCGCCGCTCGGGCGGCTGGGGTCTGGTCCACCGGATCGGCACCCTGCTGCTCGCCGTCGCCCTGCTCGCCGGCCTCGGCTACGGCGTGGTCCGGCTCGGCGCCAGCGCCAGCGACGCCGTACGTGACCGGCTCGCCGATCCGGAGCCGGTGAGTCCGGTGTCGGTGCACGCGTCGAGCCAGGCGCGGAGCCACTGGGCAGGGTTGGTCGTGGACGGACTCAGCAACAGTTACTGGGCACCGGCTGAGAACGGCGCGGGGCACGGCGAGTACGTGGAACTGACCTTCGGCACGCCGATCCGGCTGCTCGACCTGATCATCCATCCCGGTGTGTCGGCCCAGCGCGACGTGTTCCTGCGGCAGGCCCGACCGGCGCAACTGGAACTGACCGTCTGGACCAGTCAGAACGGGCCGGCGACCAGCATGTTGCGGCTTGCCGACCAGGCTGGTCCGCAGACCTTCCGCCGGGTCTTCCCCGACGTGGTGCGGATCCGGTTGACCGTCCGCCAGAGCTACGGCAGCGCGGCCGACCGCCGCACCGCGATCGCCGAGGTGGAGATCTTCCGCCGTTCCGCCTGACGACGCAGGGCCGCTCTCACGCGGCCCAGGCCGGTCCGGACACCCCGAGTGCCCGCAACACCCGGCCGTACGCGCTGCGGGTCCGCGCGGCCGCCGCCGCATCGCCGGAGCGCTGATGCGCCTCGGCCAGTACCCGCCAGGCGTCGTCACGGAATCCGTCGATCTCCAGTCCGCGCCGTGCCGCCGCGACCGCCGCGGCGAGTCGCCCCGCCTCCAGTTCGAGCGCGGCGAGCGTCGCCGCCGACTCCGCCGCCAACGTGCGGTAGCGGTCCCGTTCGGCTACCACCCACTCGGCCGGCCCATCCTCCGGCAGCAGGTCGCCCGCGTACTGGGCGAGCGCTTCCCGCAGGGCAGCCGCCTCGACGCACCGCTGTCCCGTACCGACGGTCCGGCGCCAGGTCGCGACCGCCTCGTCGAACGAACGCACGTCGCAGAGCGTGGCGCGCGGCAGCGCCAGCCGGTAGGACTCGCCGTCACGCCGTACGAACGTCGATTCACCGCGCCGCACGCCGGGTTCGAGGAACGCCCGAAGCGTGGAGACGCCGACGTGCAGATTACGAATGCCGGACCGGACCGGTAGTTCCGGCCAGAGCGCCGCCAGGATGATCTCGCGGTGCACCGGCCGCCCCCCATGGGCGGCCAGGAAGCGCAGCAGCGTCCGGACCCTCGGCCGTATCGTCGTCCAGTCCAACTGCCGCCCCGGGATCTTCAGCTCGAACCCGCCCAGACAGCGCACCACGAGCGGCGGACCGGCGTACGCCGACGGTGGTCCAACCTCCGGCTCCGGCTGCTCGGTCGCCCGACTCCGGATCGTCTGGTGAGTCGAATGTCCCATCCTCGGAACTCCTCCGTGCTCCGTCGGCCGCCTCGCGTAGTCCAGCCTGGATCAGCGGGCCGCTGCGGACATCGGTTAGTTGACGTGAACCGACCGGCTCCGGCGGTAGCCGGATCCCCGACTCGACCGCGGCCCGATCACGTCCAGCCGTCACCTCGGGCCAGTCGCAGCCCTGCGTCGGCGACCTGACCGACGGACGTGCCGGGCAGCGTGCCCGAGCCCCACGACACCGGCCGGACCGCCCGTCCGGCGTCATCGACCCCACGTCAGATGACGGATGTTCCCGCCGGAGCCATGCGGCGTCGCCCCGACCGGCCGATCGTGTCCGGGCGTCAGGCTCCACCGTCGGAGGCGGCCTCCCGGCGCAACGCCTCACGGGCGATCTCCACCCGGCTCCGTACGCCAAGCTTGCCCAGGACGTGCGAGATATGGGTCTGTACGGTACGCCGGGAAAGATACAGCTCCCGGGCGATGTCGGGTGTGGACCGTCCTTCGGCGACCAGCACAGCCACCCGGGTCTCGGTCGGGGTGAGCGCCTCCCAGCCGGTCTGGGCACGGGCCGGCCGGGGGCCACGGACACCCCGGCGGACGCCGGCGCGCCGGAGCCGTCCCTCGGCCCGACGGATGTCCCAGAGCGCCCCGAGGGCGTCGTACCGGTCGACCGCCTCGTTCAGCAGCGTCCTCGCCTCGGCCTGCTGCCCGCCTACGGCGAGCACTGCGGCCAGATCCTCCAGTGTCTCGGTCAACTCCACTGGTGAACCGACCGACCGGTAGTACGCGATAGCCTCGTGCAGCGGCGCCGGATCCTCGTCGAGCAGGCCCTGACACCGGCGTGCCGCCGCGGCGGCCCGACCCGGCCGGGACTCCGCCGCAGCCTCCGCCTGGCATGCCTGCAACGCCGCCCGCGCCGCCGGCCGGTCGTCCACCGCCACCGCGAGTCGCACCAGCTCGGGCATCCACTGGTGGAGCAGGGTCATTTCGCCGGGTGCGCGGTCCAGGAGCGCCGCCAGCAACGACAGCGCCCGTGCCGGCTCCCCCTCCTGCTCGGCGACGAGCGCGTGGGCGGCGAGCAGGAAGTCACGGTTCTCCCGGTCGGCGACGGTCCGGACGGGAAGCGCGAGACCCGCCCGGAGGTGCTCGGCCGCGGTGCCGTTCTTACCCCGGTGTCCGGCGATGAACGAGGCGACACCGTGCCAGAGCAACGCCGGTCCCCGTTCACGGAGCCCGGAGTACGTGATATCGGTGGTGTCGCGGTCGACGGCGTCGAGTTCGGCCAAGGCGTCGTCCCACCGACCGAGCCAGTACAGCAACACGGCCGCGGTGAGCGCCGAGACGCCCGGGCCGGATCCGGCGGCCTGCTGACCCAGGTCGCGGGCCCGGCGTAGGGTCGCCTCCGCATCCGGCCACCGATCGAGATTCTGCAGGCTGAAGATCCGGCCGTCCAAGGCGAAGGTTCGCAGGTCGGTGTGCTCCGGTGCGTCGCCCAGCACCATCAGCGCCCGGTCGACGTAACCGAGAGCGGCGTCGTGGTCGCGCCGGATCGAGTGCGTCAGCCACAGGTCGGTCAACGCGTAGGCGGTGGCGAAGGCGTCCCCGGCGTCCTCCCCCACCCGCAGCGCCTCACGCGCGGTGCCGTCGGCGGTGTCAAGATCGCCGGTGCTGGCCCGCTCGAACATCGATAGCGAGGCCAGCAGGCGGGCTCGCCACACCGCCGGTACGTCCGGGCGGCCGAGGGCACCCCGGACGACGGCCACGGCCTCCTCGTTGCGGCCCTGGTGGAACAGTGTGCGGGCCAGTATCGAGGACATCTCGACCCGGTGCTCGGGCCGGGTCGCCACGGCGAGCGCCTGCCGGGCCCGTTCGGCGGCCTCCGGATGGCGCCCGGCGCCGAGCAGTACCCGAGCGAGTTCGACGGTCAGGTCGGCCCGGTCGGTCCGGTCGAGTTGGCTCGCCTCCAGTTCCCGGTGCAGGAGTTCCATCACGATGTCCGGGGCCCGGGCGGCCAGTACCGGTGCCGCCTCGATAACCCAGGTACGTGTCCACTCGTCACCCGGGCGGCCGGCCGCCAGCAGTTGCTGGGCCACCCGCAGCGGTTCGGCACCGGCGGACACCAGTGCCTTCGCCGCCTCGCAGTGCAGCGCCGCCCGCAGCGCGGCCGGCACGCTGTCGTAGAGGGCCTGCCGGATCAACGGGTGCCGGAAGGCGAGCTGATCGCCGACGCCCACGACGATGCCGGCCGCGACCGCGTCCTGCAAGCCCTCTGCCAGGTCAGAGGCCGTGCGACGCAGCAGCGCAGCGAGGTCGGTGACCGCGAACTCGCCGCCGAGCAGTGATGCGGTGCGCAGCATCTGGGCGGTCGCCGCCGAGACCGCACTGAGCCGGTCGCTCAGCGCGGCCGTGAAGGAGGCCGGGACCCGCTCGAACGCGTCGTCGGAGAGTTCACCCTCGGCCAGCGCGGGGCCGGCCGTCTGCTCCCGGGTCAGAGCGTCGAGCAGTTCACGCAGGTACAGCGGGTTGCCCATGGCCCGCCCGAGCAGGCGGTTGAGTGCGGGTCCCGGCGGCACCCCGAGCATTCCGGTGACCAGGGTACGGACGTCGTCCGCGTCGAGCGCGGCGAGCGGAAGCAGGGTGCCGCCACGGCGCAGCGTCGCCGCCCGCAGCGTCTGCACGTCCTGACGTGCGGGTACCGGACGGGTAGCGCTGACCAGCAGAAGCGGGAGTTCCTCGGCGGCGAGGGCGAGCCGGTGCCACAACATCAACGACGCTTCGTCGGCCCATTGCAGATCGTCGAGAACCAGCACGGTGGGCGTGTCGGTGGAGAGCTCGTCGACCAGCGACACGAGCATCTCGGTGGCAGCGTAGGCGACGTCGTCCGCGGCGAACAGCCCCGGTCGGCGGTCCTGCAGGAAATCGGCGATCCGCGCCCGGCGGGGGTCTGGTGAGCGCGGCCGCACCTGGAGGCAGTCCAGCATCACCCGCAGCGGAAAACGGTAGGACAACTGGTCCGCAGTGCCCCAGAGCAGCTCGCGGGGCCGAAACCCGGCGCTGGTGAGCCCGGCGGCCACCAGGGAGGACTTGCCGATGCCGGCCTCGCCCTCCACCCAGAGCACCGATCCCCGCCCCTGACGGGTGGCCTCGACGGCCGTGTGGAGTGCCGCCAGTTCCTTCTCCCGGCCGACCCAGACGGTCGGCAGCTCAACTGGGAACATGACGCCTCAACTGGGAACATGACGACGACGCACGTCCAAAATGGAAATAGGAGCGACAGTCACGAGCACATGTTAGCCGACGACCCCGAACACATCCATCAACAGTTATGGATGTTCCGAGATGTAGTACGCGACTATTCGGAGTCGTTCCGCATCAACCTCGATGATTCGCGGGTAGCGGCGGTGTCCCCGTCCGCGGCCAGGTCGCCGATCAGCGGGTACGTCATTGTGGGGAGATCTCCTTAGTGAGCGTTTCAGATGTGGGTTACTCGGGTGTGTTGAAGGTACGGCGGGGTTGGCGGGTGGCGGGTCCGCCGCGGGTGAGGCGGTTCAGCATGCCGGTGATCGCGGCCCAGCGGATCATGTGTTCAGCGGTGACAGGGTCGGTTTCGTAGTCGCGGACCAGGCGGCGGTGCAGCATCAACCAGCCCAGGGTCCTCTCCACCACCCACCTGCGCGGATGCACGACGAATCCCCGCTGGTCAGCCGGCTTACACACGATCTCAATCGTGGTGTTCAAGACGTTCTTGGCCCAGTCAACGAACCGGCTGGCGAACCCCTGGTCGGCGAAGACAACCGGTCCGCACCACGTACAAGATCGCATCAACGATCGCCTGCGAGGATGCTTCTCCGGCCTGCCCATCCACTTCTGGCCAGGCAGCATCACCTCCACGATCTCCCACTGGGCATCAGTCAGGTCGGACGGGTACCGCCGCACACGCTCCATACCCGACTACCGAGCCATCCGGCCTCAACGATCGGACCCACTGTGCGACACGCCCGACCAACACACATCTGAAACGCTCACTTAGCGAAGTAGTACGCGCGGCCCGGCGCGGGATCTCGTTCTCCCGCTCCAAGACCTTGTTGCGCCTGCGCAGCTCCCGCAGTTCGGCCGACTCGCTACTGCCGGCACCGCCCGGTCGGACGCCGTCCTCAACGTCGACGAGCTTGAGCCAGCGGCGCAGACACGCCTCGGAGATCCGAAGTCCTTCGCGATCTGCGCGATGGGGACCTCGCCCTTGCGGGGATAAATGGGGGGTTGTCGGGGGGAGGTTCAGAACTCCATAGACAAAGATTAAAGCCAGGCCAGCCGTTTCTGCTGGTCAGGGCTTTGTCCGTCGGGACGGCCGGATTCGAACCGACGACCCCTTGACCCCCAGTAGTCCGGTGGCCCAGCGGCATGCTTACGCACGTTTGTCCAGGTCGCCCAGAGCATAGACCGGCCGAGTAAAGGAGTCATACGCCGACGGCTCCAGGCGGCCCGTCCGGGCTCATGCGGCCGGCCGCGCCAGCGACGCGGCGGCACGTCGGGCAGCGTCCAGATGCCGCACCAACTCGCCGAGCTGATCGGGCGCGACGGAATCCCGATGCGCCGCCACCCACTCCTCGATGATCTGCCGCATCAGCGTCGAAGCGCCGACACCCCGAGCCGCCGCGGCTGCCTCGATCTCCGCATGGATGTCCATGTCGATGCGCAGCGCGGTCACCATCTTCGCCGGCCGGCGCTCCCGCACCACCTCAGCCTGATCGAACATGGGTCCGAGGTCGTGGTCCATCGCGTACGCGGCGGCCTCCTCCGCGGTCATGCCAGCCAGTCCTTCCCGCGGCTCGTTCATGACGTGTACTTCCTCCACATCGCCCGCTCATGCGGAACACCGCCGCCAGGTCGTCGAGCATGACGATCATCAGTACGGCGAAGAGCGCGCCCGCGACGCTGAACGCGGCACCGGCCGGATTGATCGGGGCGGCATCCCCCGTCGCCGTGCCCGCCGTGCCCACCGCCGTGACGGCGAGAAGCGCGACGTTGCGGACGACATGCCGCCATGACACCGGCTCGGTGCCCGCGCCCAGGCAGCCACACGAGGCAGCTGCCGGCCGCCGCATGGCGCGCACGAGCACAGCGGTGAACGCGAGCAGCAGCGCGGCCGCCGCCGAGAACGTCACCACCGGTCTCACTCCCACCAGCAGCGCGCCGCCGAGGGCCAGCTCCGTCGCCACGACACCGGCCGCGACCGGACCGGCCAGCCGCGCCGGTACGCCGCTGAGGCGCCGCACCGAGACCGTGAACGCCGCGAAGGCGGTCCGGTGCCGCACCTTGCCGGCGGCGGCGTAGAGCAGCACCCCGCCCACCATGATCCGGCAGGCGAGTACCAGATACGGCAACAAAGGTGACCTTCGACGGCAGGTGAACCGGCGACGGCCATTGGGGGGCGGCCGCCGCCGGAGCATGCGATCAGCAGCTGCTGACCCAGGTGGTGCAGCCGCAGTACGGGCCACCGCTGTAGTTGCAGCCCTGGCAGCCGGTCCGACAGTTCACCCAGCACTGCGCGCCGACCATGCGGCACCTCTCGGCCGCCCTGGCCTCGGCTCGGGGCAGCATCGCCTGGAGCATCCGGTCGCCGAACGCCCGCAATGATCGAGCCATGCGCAACTCCCTTCCTCGACCGGGACGGGCGTCCCGGCCGTCAACGATCTTTTCTGGGGTGGCAGTTACACCGGCTACACGTCGGCGATACATTTGCTACACGCGTTGGGGCGGGTGATCGCAAGATCCACGAGGGCGGGACCATGCGGTACACGATCCTGGGCACGGTAGAGGTGTCAACGCACGGGCGGCCAGTGGTCATCGCCCGCCCGCAGCGGCGGGCGCTACTCGCCCTGTTGCTGCTCAACGCCAACCGCACGGTGAGCCCCGACGCGGCCGCCGAGGCGCTGTGGGGGCCAGCCGCGCCGAAGACGGCGCGAGCGCAGATCCACTCCGCCGTCTACGCGCTACGCGCGCAGCTGCTCGACGCCGGCTGCGAGGAAACGATCCCCTGGTCCGCCGGCGGCTATACCGTCCGCATCGAACCGGGTCAGCTCGACGCCACCCTCCTCGCCAGCCACCTGGCGCAGGCGAAGGGACACCTGGCGGGGCGGCGATTCGCCGACGCTGCCAGCACCGCACGAGCCGGCCTGCGACTGTGGCGGGGCGAGCCGCTCGGCGACGCCCGGGGCGCCTTCGTCCCGGCCGCCCGCGAACACCTGCACGAGCGCCGCCGAGCCATCCTGGAGACCTTGGCCGAGGCGGAGTTGGCGCTCGGCAACGACATCGAGGTCCTCAGCGAACTCGCACCGCCGATGGACGAGTACCCGCTACACGAGGCGTTCTGCGGCCTGCTCATGCGGGCGCTGCACCGCGCGGGGCGTACCGCCGAGGCGCTGGACCGGTTCCGGCGCCTGCGCGCGGCCCTGGCTGAGCAGCATGGCCTGGATCCTGGGCCGGCGCTGACCGAGCTGGAGGGCGCCATCCTCCGCGGCGAGCTGGCGCAGCCGGCGGCGCGCGCGGCGCCGGCTGCTGCGGCGGCAGCGGAGGTCGAGGTTCCGGCCCAACCGCCACCGATCGAGGTTCCGGCCCAACTACCGCCGGACGTGTACGGGTTCAGCGGTCGCGCCACCGAGATCGCCCGCCTCGACGCGCTCCTGACGGGCGCGACCAGTCACCCCACAGCGGTGATGATCGCCGCCGTCTCGGGCATCGCGGGCATCGGCAAGACCGCCCTCGCCGTGCACTGGGCCCACCGGATGGCCGGTGCCTTCCCGGACGGCCAGCTCTACGTGAACCTGCGCGGTTACGACCCGGGTGGCGCCGCGGTCTCGCCGGAGGACGCCCTGCACGGGTTCCTCGATGCGCTGGGGGTGGCGCCGCGCCGCGTCCCGGCCCGCCTCGATGCCCGTACCGGGTTGTTCCGCAGCCTGCTGGCCGGCCGCCGGATGCTCGTGCTGCTCGACAACGCCCGCGACGCCGAGCAGGTCCGCCCGCTGCTGCCCGGGGCGCCGGGCTGCGTCGTCGTCGTGACCAGTCGCAACCAACTGCCGAGCCTGGTCGCCGCCGAGGGCGCGCACGCGCTGGTCCTGGACGTAATGAGCGACTCGGAGGCCCGCGAGCTGCTCGCCGGGCGCCTCGGCGAGCAACGGATCGCCGACCGCCAGCCACTCGACATGATCATCGCCGGCTGCGCCCACCTGCCGCTGGCGCTCTCGGTCGTGGCGGCACGCGCGGCGACGAGTACCCATCTGTCGCTGGACAGCCTCGCCGCCGACCTGCACACCAGCGACGCCCGCGACCGGCTCGACGCCCTGGCCGGCGACGACCGCGCGGTCGACGCCCGCGAGGTCTTCTCCTGGTCGTACCACCTCCTCGGAGCCGAGGCGGCGCGACTGTTCCGACTGCTGGGCCTGCATCCCGGCCCGCATGTCGGCCCGCAGGCCGCCGCCAGCCTCGCCGGGCTGCCTGCCAACCAGGTCCGGCCGCTGCTGGCCGAGTTGACCACGGCCAACCTCGCCACCGTGCAGAACCACGGGCGGTACACGACACACGACCTACTGCACGTGTATGCCATCGAACTGACACACAAGGAGGACACCGACGACGAACGGCGGGCGGCGCTGCGGCGGCTGCTCGACCACTACCTGCACACGTCGCGTGCCGCCGCGCTGCGCCTGAACCCACCACGCGACCCGATCGCCGTCGGCCCGCCCGCGTCCGGTACGAGCCTCGACGCCCCGGCCGACCACGATGCGGCGCTCGGTTGGCTCACGGCCGAACGACCGGCGCTGCTGGCGATGATCCGATTCGCCGCGCGGGCCGGGTTCGACACCCACGCCTGGCAACTCGCCTGGACCCTCGACGACTTCCTGGACCGCCGGGGCCACTGGGCCGATCAGGCCAACAGCCAGGAGACGGCCCTCGCCGCCGCGCGGTCGCTCGCCAATCTGCCCGGCCAGGCCCACGCACACACCAGCCTCGGCCGGGTCTACCAGAAGCTCACCCGTTACGACGACGCCGACGCGCACCTGCGCCGGGCCCTCGACATCTTCGGTGAGCTCGGTGAGGACGCTGGTCGTGCGCGCGTGCACTACAACCGCGCCCAGGTGTCCGAACGCCGCGGCCGATACGAAGAGGCGCTCCGGCATGCGCAGGCGTCACTGGAGCTGTGCCGGGCCAGCGGCCACCGCCTCGGCCAGGCCAACACGCTGGCCACGATCGGCTGGTACCACTCACTGCTGGGCCGGCACGGCGAGGCGGTGACGTACTGCGAACTGGCGCTCGCGCTGCACCAGGAGATCGGCGACCGGCATGGCGAGGCGGCGGGCTGGGACAGCCTCGGCCACGCCCACCAACACCTTGGCCAGTACGACCAGGCGGTCGCGTGCTATCGGCGGGCGCTCGTCCTGTGCCGCGAGCTCGGCGACCGCTACAACGAGGCGGGGGTCCTGACCAAGCTCGGCGACACCCAACATGCCCACGGCGCGGCCCGCGACGCGCGGGATGCCTGGTCCCAGGCGGTGGCGATCCTCGACGAGCTCGACCACCCGGACGCCGAGACACTACGCCCTCGTCTCACCTCCTGACCAGGTGCGGCCCGACACCGCACCTGGTCGGGGCGGTCGGTGCGTGGCTGTGGCTTGGCAGCCCGGCCATAGCTTCCAGCTCGACAACAACGCCAAGGGGTTGACGTGGCGGGGCGGCGTTGCCGGGTGGTTTGGGGCTCAAAGCCGGCGAGGAGCAGCGTCTCGGCGGCGAGTGTCTGCGCGCAGGTGTGGGCGGCGGTCGCGGCCGTCGACGCCGCGCTGGTGCTCGGCTGGGCCGGGCTGCCGGCGCGTGGCTACGTCGTGCCCCCGTTCCCGCCCCGCCCAAGCCCAGTTGAGGTGGTGCAGGGCGCGGGCTTCGATGGCCACGAGCGCGGCCAGGTAAAGGGCGACGCCGCCGTAGAGCAGCGGCAAGGTCGGTCCGCCGGCGTCGGGGTGGGTGAGCAGGTGTTTGAGGCCGAGGCGAAGCCGTTGATCCCGGCTGTGCGAGCACTGAACTTGACTGCACGACACGGCCCGCCGCACCGGAGGCGTGCGGCGGGCCGTGCCTTTTATGGTTGGGTTGAGGTCAGCCGCGAGCCGCCCGGAGCTGTGGCAGCGCGTCGATCGCCACACCGCGACTGGTCTGAGCGTCCACATTGGCAATCGCTCGGGTGTACGGGATCGCAGGCTCGGGCCGCCCCGGCAGCCAACCCTTGAGCATAGTGTCGGTGCCGATGACGCCCGGGTAGAGCTGGCAGGTGACGGTGACTTCGTAGATGTGCCGCGGATTGTCGTCGAACATCCAGTCATGCGAGCAACTCGGCACCAGCCGTGCCACGACCGCGTTGTAGCCGCCGATCAGGCTATCGAGCAGTGCGGTGGTGGAGAGGCCGTACTTGGCGAAACCCACCATCGCGATGGAGTAGATGACCCCCATCAGCTTGCCGATGTTGTCGGCCGCCGGAAGGCCCTGCACGGCGTTGAAGTAGGACGTAGACAGGTATGCGCAGTCGACCGCCCCGTTGACGAACGGCCCCAGCAGGCTGCCCGGCATGCTGTCGATCTGTGCGATCTTCGTGACGGCGGCCTGGGTGCAGGCTTCCACATCGGCGGCGGCGATGGCGTCGATGTGGTTGAGGATCTCCTGCTTGGAGTTTTCGACCGCGGCGATGATCTCCCGCTTCGCCTGGTCGAGCCCACCACCGCCACCGCCGCCGCCGTAAAGCGCCTGCACCACGTTTACGGCCACCGGCACCCACGCCGGGACAGCCGCCTGGACGGGTCGTGCGGTGCCGCCGACGGTGATGACGATCGCGGCGACTGCCGACACGATGCTTGTGGTTAGTCTGCGTTTCACGGGAGCCGCACCCCTTGACGGATCAGCTCGGCGAGCAGTCGCTCCGCGTTCGGCAGGACGGTGTTGGCCATGAGATAGTCCTGGACCAGGTCCTGGTTGATCTGCCCGGGGATCTCGTCGCCGCCGTCGATGCGGTACGAGTTGCTGCCCGACCAGTACTCCGCCCGTACGGTCCGCCCGTTGAAGGTGCACACGTACGAGACGTAGCCGGCGCTGGGGAGGGTGTTGCGGCCGCATTCGGGCTCCATCTCGCGGATGAGGTGCTCGAGGCCCTGGCGAAGGTAGGGACGCTGGACGGCCGCGGCGTTGGTGCCCTCCTCGGCGTCCACCATGATGTACGCGGCGTTGAGCTCGGCGAAGAGCACGATCATCGCCCGGCCCACGGCGTCCAGTTCAGCGTCTTGGCCGGCGACCGTGGCGATGTGAGCCTTGGCCGAGTACGCCGCGTCGTGCGTGCTGTTGATCGCGGGGCCGGCGAGCCACGGCACCTTCAACAGCTCGACCTTCGTGACGGCGGCTTCGGCCTTGCCACGCAGTTCGCTGGTGAGCTGCCGGTCGAGACGGATGAGCACGTCGCTCTTGGCCCCGTTGACGGCACTGATCGCCTGCTGGACCAACTCGTTGACCTCGGCCACCGAGTAGTTGCCGTCGCGGCCCTTGTCGTACGCGCTGATGAAGAACTGGACGAACACCTCGTAGTTGGCGTCGGCCAGTGCCGGTGCCGGTCTGACGGCCACGGCTGACCCGGTCAGGGCCAGGCCGACCAGGGCGGCGGTGATACCGCGCCGCAGTGGTCCCGCTTTTCGCATTGTCGTCTCCTCGGATCTCGTGGACTACCGCACCGCGCGGAGCGTCGGGAGGGCGCGGACGGTCGTGGCGTAGCAGGTGTTCCGGCCGGCTCGCAGCCGTACCGCGTCGAAGTCGGCCTCGCTGGGGTCGACGGGGAAGATCGTGTTGTAGACGATGTTGCCGAAGGCGCCGTTGTACGCGTCGCACCAGACGATCCAGTACATGGGATCGCCGGGTCGCGGGCGCACCTCGTTGTCCTGTAGCGCGTCCTGCATGCCGCCATGCGTCGGTTTCGTCTTCACGGCGACCGCGTCGTACCCGGTAATGAGGTTGTCGAGCAGTCCTTGGTGGAAAGGCCGTACTTGGCGAAGCCGGTCATCGCGATCGCGTAGATAACTCCCATGAGCTTGCCGATGTTGTCAGCCGCCGGGAGGCTTTGCACGGTGTTGAAGTAGGGGCTGGAGAGGTGTGCGCAGTCGACGGCCCGTTGATGAACGGGCCGAGCAGGCTGCCCGGCATGCTGTCGATCTGGGCGAACTTGGTGACGGCGGCCTGGGTGCAGGCTTCGACATCGGGGGCGGCGACGGCGTCGATGTGGTTGAGGATCTCCTGCTTGGAGTTTTCGCCCGCGTTGATGATCTCCCGCTTGGCGGCTTCGAGCCGCCGGCTTGGCCGGTGCGACGACACCGACCGTCAGGGCCAAGCTCGCCGCCACCATTGCACACAGCAATTTCAGTCTCATGTGCACCGGACCTCCTTCGACTCCCCAGTCGACGAGTCGGGTCCATTCAAGCGACGGCACACCTCAGGAGCCGGGCCGTGATCTTCCCGTTATCGAACATTGCTCGATTGCGCATCGGCGGATGCGCGCGGTACACGTGGCGGCGGGAAACGCCACTGCTGGGCCCGGCGTAGACCGGGTCCAGCGACATTGTCCAGCACATCCAAGGGATGGGAGTGTCATCCCTGAAGGAGCGGGGCCGTGTCAACCATCGAGGTCTGGCGGTTTGTGACCGGTTGGAGCGGGTTCTCGGCTAGGGGGAGGTTCAAAACTCCATGGACAAAGATTAAAAGCCCTGACCAGCGTTTCTGCTGGTCAGGGCTTTCTGCCTGTCGGGACGGCCGGATTCGAACCGACGACTCCTTGACCCAGCAGACCATCGGCGGGTCCACCCGCGATGCCCGCTACAGGGTGTCGAGGTCGAAGGCCGCGGCCATCGCGTGGAAGCCGGCGTCGTTCGGGTGGATGCCGTCGCCCCCGTTGTACTCCGTACGCATCCGAGCCGGGTCGTCCGGGTCGGCGACCGCCTGGGCGAGATCGACGACCGCGTCGAACTCGCCACTGGACCGCATCCACCGGTTGACCGCTACCCGGGTCTGTTCTCCCTGGTCGCTGTAGTAGCCGCCGCCCTTGAACGGAAGAATGGTCGCTCCGATGATCTTGATATTCCGGGCGTGGGCGGCACGGATCAGGGTCCGGTACCCCTCGATCATCTGGTCGGCGGTGACGACCGGACGGGATCCGAGGCACGGGTCGACCCAGAGCGGGGCACCGATGTCGTTGATGCCGATGAGCACGACGACGGTTCTCGCTCCGGACTGGTCGAGCACATCCCGGTCGAAGCGGGCCGTAAGCCGTTCGCCGTAGCAGACGGCGTCGGTCAGCAGCCGGTTGCCGGACAGGCCCGCGTTGAGCACACCGACCGGCCGGTTGGCGGCGACGAGGCGTTCGGCCAGCTCGTCCGGCCACCGGTTGTCGGTGTCGCGACTCGCACCCACCCCGTCGGTGATCGAGTCACCGGCGATGACGACGGCGTGCTCGGCGTGGCGCTTCCGCCGGGGCACGTCGATGCCGGACAGGTAGTACCAGGACAGGCCCGTCTGGGCGTAGGCGTCGGCGGTCCCGTCGAAGAGGTGGTCACCGGTGGCCCGGTACATCGTCGCCGCGGTGAACTCGTGGAACGTCGCCGGTCCGGTGGGTTCGGCGAAGTACAGGGTCACCGCCAGCCTGTCCAGCGGTGCCACCCGCAGCGGCACCGCGTCGCTGAACCTCTCCCGCCCCACCGGAACGACCGTGGACCACGCGTGGTCGAACCGTACCCGGCGCAGGGTCCCGGGCTGCACGGCCGCGCCCTCGGCGGCCCTGCCGACCGTCGCGCCGGTCAGCCGGAGCGGCACCTGGCCGTACACGTTGGAGATCCTGATCCGCACCGCGGGCCCACCGACGCTGATCCGGACGACCTGGCGCAGCGAGTGGTCGTCGAATCCCTCCTGTGACCAGTTCGGCCCCTGCCAGGTCGGTCCCATCGGCGCCTGTGCGGTGGTCTCCCAGGTACCGACCCAGGACCGCCCGTGGGTCGCGGCGACCGGGATGGTCGCCCCGGCCGCCGGGGTGGTCGCCCCGGCCGCCGGTGCGTTGACCGGCAGCAGCGACGCCACCACCGCTGCCGCTACCGCGACGGCCACGCGCCGGGCGCCCGGTCTCCGGCCGATCAGCCGCCGCACGACCGGGCCGCGTCCCGTGCGGTCGGGGTGTTCGTCGGCTGGCCAAGGACGGGTGCGATGGCTCATCTCAGACCTCTCCATTCGTCGTGCCCGATACGTTCGCAGGCGTGCCGACCGGTGACGCCGCCACTTGCCCCGCGCCGGGGCGGGCGGGCCGGTCCGTTCCCCGATCGGCCCGGAACCGGCCGGTCCACCGCCGCTGCCACTCCACGTTGCGCCAGCCGGGGTGGTGCGGTGCCGAGTTGGACCCCAGCACGACCCCCCAGAAGCCGTACTCCTGGCAGCGCCGCAGCGCGTGCTCGGCCAGGCCCTGGCCGACCGGCCCGTCCTCGAACTCCGCGAGCAGCGGCGTGTAGCCGACCCATCCCTCGCCGATGACGGCCGGTACCCGGTGCCGGTCGGCCCATCGCGCGATGACCGAGAGTCGGTCGTCGAGCGCCTGCGTCATCGCGACCCGGTGGTCACCGTAGTTCTCGTACAACCAGCGGTCCCACTTCGCGGTGTCGACCCAGTCGTAGCTGTAGAACATGCTCGCCGAGACGCCGGTGGCCGCCAGCCGCCACGACTCGACCTGCGTGGCGTAGTCCTCGAAGGGCGGCGCGTCCTCGCGGAGCAGCGCCCGTAGCCGCGGGCTGGGGAACTCCGGCGGCAGGACCCGGACCCCCGCCCACTTCTCCAGCGCGGCGAGGACCCCGTAGACGTAGACGTGGAAGTGGGCGACCTGCCCGTTGTCGGGCACCGCTGCCATGTCGAGGTATGGCGTGATCCCGTAGCAGGTTGTCGCGAGCACGTCCGGGTGCCGTTCCCGCATGACCGCGACGCCGTCGGCGACGGCCTGTCGCTGCGGCCAGTAGGGATCCGCATCGCCGCCGCCGATCTGGGTCAGCCGGCTCAGGTCGACCTCGTTGTGCAGCTCGGCGTAGGCGATCCGGTCGGCCAGACCGGCGTCCTTGACGAACCCCACGAGGTCGGCCATCGCCCGGGCGATGGTGACGTGCCGCTCCGACGGCGGAATCGAGATGAGCGTGTCGTACCACTCCCGCCCCGTCAGGAAGGCCGGACTCTGCTGGTACTCCCAGGAGGAGAGGATCACGTAGCAGTCGTGCCGCCGGGCGGCCTCGAAGAGGTCGAGCAGGCGTCGCCGCCCGTCCAGGACGGCCCCACCGGCCACGTCGTACCAGCGGGTGCGGCGGCCGACCTCACCTCCCATGGACGTGAACCGCAGCGCCGAGGTGTCGAGGTCGTGGTCTCCGAAGAGCAGGTACGGCATGGCGCAGATCCGTACCGTGTTGTAGCCGCGCTCGACGGCCTCGGTGAACGCCGCGTCGAGGTGGTGGAACGGTTCCCCGGCGGTGGCCTGGGTGTACCAGCTGAAGTCCCAGAGCGTGATGGTGAGCCGCGGCGGCAGGTGCGCCGGAACTCCGGTGGGATGGACGATCGTCACGGATCAGGAGCCTTTCGAAAACGGGAGTCGGGGGCTCAGCGCGGTGAACGGGGCTCAGCGCGGTGAACGTGCGTCCTTGAACGCGTCGTACACCAGCCGGCGCGTGCGGGAGTCGAAGCCGACCATTCCCATCACGGAGATGCCGTTGTACTCCTGGTTGTAGCCGCACCGTTGCTTGTAGTCCTTGAGCACCCAGTACGTGTACCCGGCGACGTAGTCGGCGCGGGCCGACACCTGTGCCCAGTGCGCGCGGAAGCTGGCCTCCTGCCACTCCTCGGTGCCCTGCTCGTCGACGGGGCCGTGGTGGCCGAGGAACGACCAGGTGCCGTTCTCGGTGATCAGGATCGGCTTGTCCGGGTGCCGGGTGTGCACGTCGTCGATGGCCGGGCCGAGATCGGAGTCCTGGCCGTAGAAGTAGCCGAAGTACTCGTTGAAGCCGATGACGTCCGCGATGTCGAACGCCGGATCGAATGTCGTGCTCGACGCCCAGGTGACCGGACGGTCCTGCAGGTCCACCGCCTTGACGGCGTCCTTCATGTCCTGGAGCCAGGCCCGGTAGACGGCGCCGCCGTCTGCGTCGATCTCCGACTCGTTCTGCAGGCACCAGAGGATCACCGAGGGGCTGTTGTGCTGGTTCCAGGCCATCACCGTCGCGAGCGCCCGGGACAGCCCGTAGCTGGTGGTCTGCACCCGCTCCTGGTCGGTGTTGATCCACATGTTGTCGATGTCGTCCATCACGAAGACGCCGTGCCGGTCGGCCCACCGGTAGACGTACGGGTGCCGGTTGTAGACCGTGTTGCGGAGCATGTTCGCGCCGGCGTCGCGGGCGAGGCCGAGCTCGTGGTCGTACTCCCTGCGGGTCATCGACCGACCACTCGCGGCCGTCTCCTCGTGCCAGTTCATCGCCTTGAGGAACACCGGCGCACCGTTGACCCGCAGCGTCGACCCCGTGGTGTCCACCGAGCGCAGACCGTACTCCGTCCGCAGCTGGTCGAGCCGCCGGCCGTCGCCACCCCGCGGCCCGGTCGCCCGCAGTTGGGCCGTCGCGGTCAACAGGTTCGGATCGGCCGGGCTCCAGGCCGGCGCGTCCGGCACCGCGATCTGGACCCGGGCCACCGCGACGCGGCCGGCGGGGACCGTCACCGGCACCGCTGACTCGCCGGCCCGCAGGCCCCGGCCGGGCGACACGACGACGTGGCCGGTGAACGCTCGACCGCTGCGGTTCTCCACCACGACCCGGGCCTCGAACCGGCCGTCCCGGGCCGACACGAGCACCTTCGGGATGCTCACCTCGGGCACGGCCTCCAGCCACACCGAGCGGGTGATGCCGGCGTACGGCCAGTAGTCGACCGGCTTCCACGGCACCGCGAGCGGGTCGGTGACCGGGCCGGTCCCGGCCCGGTAGTCGGTGTACGAGGCACGGCGGTGCACCCGTACCACGATGACCGCCCGCTGCCCGGGCTTGACCACCTCGCCGACCGGCAGGGCGAACGGTGTGTGGCCGCCCTCGTGCGCGCCGACGAACCTACCGTTCACCCAGACGTC
Source organism: Plantactinospora sp. B6F1 (assembly GCF_040120695.1). Taxonomy (NCBI): domain Bacteria; kingdom Bacillati; phylum Actinomycetota; class Actinomycetes; order Micromonosporales; family Micromonosporaceae; genus Plantactinospora; species Plantactinospora sp. B6F1. The sequence continues at coordinate 60,922 of NZ_JBEEAC010000011.1, forward strand.
GGCCCGGTAGTTCACCGCCAGGAAGTTGAGCCGCACCCGCTGCCCCCGCCAGCTGCCCGGGATCGTCACCGTGCTGCGGTACCAGGCGTAGCCGTCCTGGAACGCGGTTCCCTCGCCGAAGTGTGTGCCGTCGTAGCCGCCGAAGTCCGGGGTGTCGTGCAGGTCCCACGACGAGGGGACCCCGATCGCGTCCCAACCCGCGGGGTCGACGTCGGGCCGCTCCCAGCCGGCCCGGAGTCCCTCGTCCTCGGGGTCGAACCGGAAGCGCCACCGTCCGTCCAGGACACGGTAGCCCCGGGTCGGCTCGCGCCGGTCCCAGCCGTCGAAGGCCGGAACGACATGGCCGTACTGGAACACCACACCGGTCCCGTCGATCCGCTCGATCCGGGTGCCGGCGGGTTCCCGGTCACCGTGCGGCGGCAGCGAGGGGGTGGGCGCGGCACTGCTGACGGCGGCGGCAGCGGCGGCGGTGCCGGGCAACCCGGCGGTCACGGCGGTGAGCGAGGCGGCCGTCAACACGGTACGGCGGCTGGCCCGCAACGGTGGGTTCATCAGGTTCTCCAGGTGGTTTCGAACGGTCATGCCTTGACGCTTCCCTCGGTCAGCCCGCCCCGCCAGAACCGCTGGAGTACGACGATGGCGACCATCAGCGGCAGCACCGACAGGAGTGCACCCCCGACGGTCAGTTGGTGGAGGTCGGGCTGCCGTCCGGCGAAGGACTGCCAGGAGGTGAGGCCGAGGGTGATGGGATACAGGCTCGGGTCGGAGAGCATCACCAGCGGTAGGAAGTAGTTGTTCCAGATGCCGACGAACTGGAACAGGAAGACCGTCACCAGCGCCGGGGTCATGAGGCGCAGCGCGAGGGTCGCGAAGATGCGTCGCTCGCTGGCCCCGTCGATGCGCGCCGACTCCAGCAGGGAGTCGGGGACGGCGGTCGCGGCGTAGATCCGGCAGAGGTAGACGCCGAACGGGCTGACCACCGACGGCAGGAGCACGGCCCAGTAGGTGTTCGCGAGACCGACCTTGCTGACCATCAGGTAGAGCGGGAGGGCGAGCGCGGTACCCGGGATCAGCACACCGGCGAGGATGACGTTGAACAGCGCCTCCCGGCCCCGGAAGCGGTACTTCGCCAGTGCGTAGCCCGCCATGGCGGCGATGAGGGTCGCGACCACGCTGCCCACCCCGGCGTAGAGGACGCTGTTGACGACCCAACGCAGGTAGATCCCGTCGTCATAGGTCAGCACGTTGCGGAGGTTGTCGAGCAGCCGCGGCTCGGAGAACCACAGTCCGAAGGAGCCGAAGAGCTGATCCGTGGACTTCGTCGAGGCGACGACGAGCCAGTAGACCGGCAGCAGGAAGTACGTCGCGAAGACCGTGAGCAGGCCGACGACGACGATCCGCCAGCGCAGCGCCGGCCCGCGACGGTGCCGGCGCGCCGCGCCGGCCGGGTCCGGCGAGCCGGCGGGTCGCTGCACGTGCGGTTCGACAAGGGTGGTCACCGGTCGTCCCCCTTGCGTCCGACAAGGCGGAGGAAGCCGAACGACAGCACGCACGCGGCCACCGCCAGGATGACCGCCTGCGCCGAGGCGAGGCTGTAGTTGTTGTTGGCGAACGCCTGGGTGTACGCGGCCAGGTTCGGCGTGTAGGACGTGTTGATCGCGGTGGAGACCGGGCGCAGCACCAGCGGCTCGGCGAACAGCTGGAGGGTGCCGATGATGGTGAAGACGGTGGTGAGCACGATCGCCGGCCGGACGAGGGGCAGCTTCACGTAGCGGATCACCTGCCAGGCGTTGGCGCCGTCGATCTGGGCCGCCTCGTACAGCTCGCTGTTGATCGCCTTGAGCTGTGCGACGATGACCAGCATGTTGTAGCCAGCGAACTCCCAGGTCACGATGTTGGCGATGGCCCAGAGCACGCTGCCGGAGTCGAGCAGGTTCACGGTCAGGCCGGCGGAGTCGAGCAGGTCGACGATCGGGCTGACGCCGGGGACGTAGAGAAATCCCCAGAGGATCGAGGCGATGACGCCCGGCACCCCGTACGGCAGGAAGTAGGCCGTGCGGAAGAAGCGCACGCCGCGGGCGGCGGCCGCGTCGAGCAGCAGCGCCAACGCGGTGGCCAGGGCGATCATCACCGGCACCTGTACCGCGGCGAACAGCAGCACCCGGGCGATGCTGTCCAGGAACGTGCTGTCGGTGAGCGCGGCACGGTAGTTCGAGAGGCCGGCGAAGACCGTGTGGGATCCGCCGAGCCCGAGCGGCCCGCTCCGTTCCACCCTCAGCAGGCTCTGGTAGATCGCGTAGCCGATCGGCAGGACGAAGAAGGCGGCGAACAGCAGGACGAAGGGGGCCAGGAACCCGGCCGCGGCGGTCCGGTCTGATCGGCGTGTACGCATGCGGTTTCCCCCGGGTGGTGATTGGACACGTCGGGTGCGGCCGGTGCCGGCGCCCGCCCGGAGTGGGACGGGCGCCGGCCCTCCGGTCAGCCGGCCTTGACCTTGAGGCCCTTCGCCTTCAGGTCGGCCACGGTCTTGGCCTGCGCCGCCTCGACGGCGTCGACGAAGGTGCCCTGGCCGGCGATCGCCTTCTGGAAGCCGTCGTTGAGGTGCTCGTAGGTCGCCGCGGTGGTGGGGGTCCAGGACCAGTCCTGGTCGATGGCCTTGTCCGCCTCGGCGAAGACGTCGTTGATCTTCTGCCCGCCGAAGAAGTCGTACGGCTTGTCCAGCGCCGAGCCGGACAGCGCGTCCTTCGCCGCCGGCCAGCCGTAGCCGCCCTGGATGAGCAGGTCGATGCTTGCCGGGTCGGTGTTCAACCAGACGGCGAAGTCCTTCGCCTCCTTGGGGTACTTCGCTCCCTTGAGAACCGCGGTCGACGAGCCGCCCCAGTTGGCGGAGGCGAACTCCGCGCCGTCCCACTGCGGCATCGGCGCGACCCGCCACTTCCCGGCGGTCTGCGGCGCGTTGCCGGCGAGGATGGCGTCACCCCACTGGGCACTCACCCAGCCGACGATGGCGCCCTCCTGTAGGTCCTTGTACCAGCCGTTCTGGAAGTCGGGATCGGTCTTGACCAGCTTGTCCCGGACCATGGCGTCCCAGTACTCGGCGACCTTGCGGGTCTCCGGACTGTTGATGTTGACGATCCAGGTGTCGCCCTCGACGCCGAACCACTTGGCGCCGGCCTGCCAGGCCAGCGAGGTGAACCAGGCGGAGTTGCCCGGCGGGAACGTCGAGATGTACGCCTTGGGGTCCTTCGCGCGGATGGTCTGGGCCGCCTGCCGGAACTCGTTCCAGGTCTTCGGCGGCTGGATTCCCCACCGGCTGAACAGGTCCTGCCGGTAGAAGAACCCCATCGGGCCGGAGGCCTGCGGGATGGCGTAGACACCGCCGTTGAAGACGGTCTGCTGCCACTGCCATTCGACGAACTTGCCGGCATCGTCCTTGGCGCCGTACTTCGTCAGGTCAACCAGGCCATCCTCCAGGAGGAAGCCGGGGATCTCCTGGTACTCCACCTGGGCCAGGTCCGGCGCACCGGTGCCGGCCTCCAGCGCGGAGTACATCTTCGCGTAGCCGCCCGAGCTGCCCGCCGGGATCTTCTCCAGCTTGACCTGGACCTCGGGGTTCTTGGAGTTCCACAGGTCGACGGCCTTGTCCACCCCGGGCACCCAGGACCAGAAGGTCATGGTGATCTTCTCGCCCGGCTTGCGGGCTCCCTCACCGGCGGTGTCCGCCGAGTCCGACCCGCAGCCGGCGACGACCATGGCGAGCACCAGCCCGAACAGCAGCGCGATCCGGCCCCTGCAGAGAGCGCGGGTTCGCCTCATCCTGTCTCCTCACTCGCGGTCCACCACCGGTGGCGGTGGACGTTGCGGGCTCGGCACGCCGCTGAGCCGGACGGCTCGGTGCTGCCGGACGCCCTGGACTGCTTGGCACGAGCCTCATGTATCGACATACTCATGTCAAGATCTAGTCATAAAAAATGCTTTCATTTATCGTGGACGCGGCCGGGCCGACTGCCGGGCCGAGGTCGCAGGTCCGGGTAGGAACGGGGCGGGAATGATCGGAAGAAGGACCACCGGCGCGTACCAGGGCCGCGGCCTGCACGGCGAGGTGGTGGAGCGACTCGGCCGGCGCATCCTCACCGGCGATCTGGCCGAAGGCGAGACACTGGACGTGCCGGGCATCGAAGTCGAACTGGACGTGAGCCGTACGGTGCTGCGCGAGGCGCTCCGCGTGCTCAAGGCCAAGGGGCTCGTCGACGCCCGCCCCAAACGCGGCACGTTCATACAGCCTCGCAGCCAGTGGCGGCTGCTCGACCCGGACGTGGTGCGCTGGCGGTTCGAGGGCCTGCCGGACAGCCAGTTCCTCGACGACCTCGCGGAGGTGCGCGGCATCCTCGAACCGGCCAGTGCCCGGCTGGCCGCGTTGCGCCGTACCGACGCCGACATCGCCGCGATGGAGCGGGCACTGGAGCTGATGGCGGCGGCGGCGCGCGGCGACGGCGACGCGGTCGAGGCCGATCTCGCGTTCCACCGCGCCCTGCTCGCCGCCACCCACAACGAGTTGCTGGTCAGCATGGAGGTGGTGCTGGAGACCGGGCTGGCCGCCCGGGACCGGATGGTGCACGGCGCCGTACAGGACGACGACCCCACCCCCGCCCACGCCGCGGTGCTGGCGGCGATCCGCGCCCGCGACGCCGAGGGTGCGGGCAGCGCCGCCACCGCGCTGCTCGCCAAGAGCCTGCTCGACATCGAGCGGGCCCGGGCCGCCGGCCCCGTTGCACCATCCCGAGAGCCACAGTGAGCCGCCGAACGGAACCGATCCGATAGGGAGACACTGGTGAACCTGATTCGGTCCAGGTCAGGAAACAACGACGGATACCGGCTGCTGGCCGGCGCGCTCTCGCTCACTCTGGGGGTGCTTCCGGCGGTAGCGCCGGCGCCGGCCGAAGCGGCGGCCGACATTGCCACGCACACCATCAGGATCGACGGCGCGGACACCGGCCGGACGTTCGACGGTGTCGGCGGGGTCAGTGCCGGCGGGTCGTCCCGGCTGCTGCTCGACTACCCCGTGCGGGAGCGGGACGAGATCCTCGACTATCTCTTCCGGCCGAACTACGGTGCCGCCCTCGACATCCTCAAGGTCGAAATCGGCGGCGACGTCGACGCCACGGTGGGCGCGGAACCCAGCCACATGCGGACCCCCGACCAGGTCGACTGTGCCCGCGGCTACGAGTGGTGGCTGATGTCCGAGGCGCGCGAACGCAACGCCGACATCAGGTTCTACGGCCTGCCGTGGGGAGCACCGGGCTGGTTCGACGGCGGCTACTGGTCCGGGGACCGGGTGGAGTACCTCGTGACATGGCTCCAGTGCGCCCGGCAGAACGGCTTCCACATCGACTACCTCGGCGCGGCCAACGAGAGCGGCTTCAACCGCGACGTGTACGTCGAGCTCGGAAGGGCACTCGACGCGGCCGGCTTCGGCGACGTACAGATCGTCGCGACGGACAACCACAGCCCGCCCGACTACTGGTTCGCGGCACCGCAGATCGCCGCCGACGCCGAACTCGACGAGGCGATCGACATCCTCGGTGAGCATGACGTGTGCGTGTGGCGGACCCAGCAGCAGAGGTGCTACGCGAGCGAGTCCGCGCTGGCCACGGGAAAGCCCCTGTGGGACAGCGAGAACAGCACCCAGGACTACGACGTGGGTGCGCAGCCACTGGCCCGGGCCATGAACCGGCACTACATCGACGCGCGGATCACCGGAAACCTCAACTGGGCACTGGTCTCGGCCTGGTACGACAACTTCCCGATCGGCGGTACCGGCCTGATGCTGGCGGAGCGGCCGTGGTCGGGGTCCTACGAGGTCGGGCCGAGCATCTGGGTCGACGCGCACACCGCGCAGTTCACCGAACCGGGCTGGCGGTACCTCGACGACGCCGCCGGCTACAGCGGCGCGGGCGCGAGCCACGTGGCCCTGCGGGCGTCGGGCGGCGACGACTACACCGCGGTGATCGAGACGCTCGACTCCTCCGGCCCGGAGAGGCTGCGGTTCGAGGTGTCGGGCGGGCTGGCCAGCACGGCGGTGTCCGTCTGGGTCACCGACCTGACCACCGCGTCCACCGCCGACGACTTCATCCGGCAGGGCAGCGTCGAACCGGTCGACGGGTCGTACGACCTCGTCGTCGAGCCGGGCCGTCTCTACACGGTCTCGACGACCACCGGTCAGGCCAAGGGGTCGGCCGCGGCGGATGCGGACCCGGGAAGCCAGCTCGCCGTGCCGTACGCCGAAGACTTCGAAGGTGTCCGGCGGGGTGGCGCGGGCGACGCCGACGTGGCGCGGCGCGGGCTCGGCCTCGCGCGGTACTTCGCCGACGTCCACGGCGCCTTCGAAGCCGTTCCGTGTGTCGGTGGCCGGGACGGCACCTGCTACGAACAGCAGGTCACCCACCCACCACTCAGCTGGCACAACACGAACATGCCACCGACGACCATGGTCGGCGACCCACGCTGGTGGGGCGACTACGAGGTCAGCGTCGACGCCCTGCTCGACCAGGCCGGGCACGTCGAGCTGCTCGGCCGGGTCGACAGCCAGCAGCACAATGCCGCCGGCTACCACCTCCGGGTCGCCGACAGCGGCGACTGGTCGCTGTTCACCCAGGACGTGCGGAGCCGGGACCGGACGCTGGCGACCGGTCAGGTACCCGCGCTCGGGACCGGCCGGTGGCACCGGCTCGGCCTGCGGTTCAAGGGCGAGCGTGTCACCGCGCTCCTCGACGGACGCGTCCTGGCCACGGTCCAGGATGCCGACCACACCACCGGGCAGGTGGGACTGCGGGTGGGCGGCTGGCAGCGCGCGCAGTTCGACAACCTGCGGGTGGTGCCGACCGGGCCGCGGCCGGCGTTCTACCCGCACTCGGCGATGAGCGCGACGGCGACCAGCGAACACACGGCGAACGACTTCGGACACCACTACCCCGCCCGGCACGCGATCGACGACCACCTGTGGTCGACCTGGCGGTCGAGCTTCGCGCCGATCGAGCCGCTGCCGCAGGCGCTCACGCTCGATCTCGGGCGGGTCACCACCGTCGCCGGCCTCGCGTACACCCCGGCGGTCACCGCGACGGCCGGTGGGATCACCCACTACACCGTCTCGACCAGCAAGGACGGGCGGAAGTTCACCGATGCGGTGCACGGGTACTGGGCGGACACCCTGGCCACGAAGACGGCACCGCTGCCGACCCCGGTTCGCGCCAGGTACGTACGACTGGCGGCGGTCGATGTGAACGGCTGCCCGGCGGCGGCGATGGCAGCCGAGGTCAACGTGTCGAGGACGCGGTTGCCGCGGCTGGGCGCGGGAGAGCCGCCGACCGATCCTGGGCCGAGCTTCCCGCACCTCGTACCGCAGTCAGCGATGACCGCGACGGCGACCAGCCAACAACCGGGATACGAGGCGGGGAGGGCGATCGACGGAAACTGCGCGACGATGTGGCACGAGTCGTGGAGCCCCTACACCCCGCCGCCGCAGTCGGTCACGCTCGACCTCGGCGCGGACTACGACACCCTCGCCCTGGTATACCAGCCGCGGCAGGACGGCAATGCCAACGGCATCGTCACCGAGTACGAGATCGCGCTGAGCACCGACGGCTCCGCCTTCACCACCGTCGCCGAGGGCACCTGGGCGGGTGACGACACCACGAAGGTCGCCGGGTGGGAAGCGACCCGGACGCGGTACGTCAGGTTGACCGCGCAGGCCGGCGTCAGCGGCCACGTGTCGGCCGCAGAGATCAACATCGCGCACACCGGTTGACACCTCCCATCCCGGGCGACCCGGGTCACGGGGGCCGATCAGACATCCGGAGCAGGGTGCCCCGGATATCCCACGGCCGGGCTTCTGTGCCCCAGGCCGTAGTGTTGGTGGGGTGAATGGTGACGTGGTCCCGTCGAGGCGGGAGGTGCGGATATCAGACGCCGAGCGTGAGGCCGTCGTCGCCCGGTTGAGCGCCGCTGTCGCGGAGGGCCGGCTGACCCTGCCCGAGTTCGAGGAGCGCGTCGACGGCGTGCTGCGCGCCCGTACCGACGGCGAGGTGCAGCCCTTCGTCGCCGACCTGCCGGCCGCGGCCCCGGCCGTCGCCCCCGACGAGGTCGTCGAGCTGAGCAGCCACGCCGGGGAGATCAAACGTTCCGGCCGGTGGGCCGTACCCCGCCGGCTGGTGGTGCGCAGCATGGCCGGCACGGTCAAGCTCGACCTGCGGCACGCCGTGATCAGCCACCGGGTGGTCGAGATCAAGCTCGCCACCCAGGCCGGCTCGACGAGCATCGTGCTGCCCCCGGGCGCGACCGCCAACATCGACGGGGTCAACACGAGCGCCGGCACGGCGACGACCAAGGTGCCGTCCACGCCCGAACCCGGTTCGACCGCCCCGCACATCGTCGTCACCGGCAGCACCGCCGCCGGTAGTCTGGTCGTGCGCTACGAGCGCCGCTTCTGGCGCTGGAGCTGGTAGCGCGGCCTACGGCGGCTCTGTGACGCTGCACGGATGCGGGACCGGGAGCGGCGGATCGCCGAGGCGTGGGCATCGATCGACGACTACGCGGACCGGGACGACGACTTCCGTGCCCGCACCTGCCCCGCTACCAACGCTCGATGGCGAACTACGCACTGCTCCTCGACTCCGACGACGGGCAACGCTGACGCCGGGTGGTACGGCAACGCCGGCACCAGCGCGCTGACGCCCGCCGGCTGACTCGGTCGGACATCTCCGTCGGCCGTGGCAACCATCCCCGTCTCCCGCCCTGTTGACCGGTGGGAGGGTGGTGTGGACGAGACAGAGACGGTTTCCGACTTCGAGGCGTACGTGGCGGTGGCGTGGCCCCGGCTGCTGCGCTCGGCGTGGTTGCTGACCGGTGACTGGCACCGCGCCGAGGATCTGCTCCAGACCGTGCTCACCCGGGTCTACGGCAGATGGCCCAGGGTTCGCGCCGGTGTCCCGGACGCCTACCTGCGGACGGTGCTGGCCACCACCTGGCTGAACTGGTGGCGGCGCCGGTGGCGGGACGAGGTGCCGACGGAGCAGGTTCCCGACCGGTCCGACGCGGACCCGCACGCCGATGCCGACATCCGGGACGTGGTCCGCGCCGCGCTGCGCGGACTGCCGCACCAGCAGCGGGCCGTGCTCATGCTGCGCTACCACGCCGACCTGACCGAGGCGGCGACGGCCCAGGCGCTCGGAATCAGCCGGGGCACGGTCAAGTCCTACACGGCCCGGGCGCTCGCCACGCTCCGCGCCGACCCCACGTTGCGGGCCCTGCTGACCGAGGAGGCGACCCGATGAGTGACGAACGGCTCGCGCATCTGCTCGACCAGGCCATCCCGGGGATACCGGAGGAACTGCGCCGGCCGCCACTGGCGGAGCTACGCTCCCGGGTGCGACGTCGGCGTACCCGGCGTACCGTCTTCGCGGCCGCCGGCCTCACGCTGCTCCTGCTGACCGGTCCGGCAGTGTGGTATTCCGGCGCGCTCGACGAAGGCCGGCACAACGGCGGTCCGGCGGGTGAGCCGACCGCCGTCGCGCACGACCGGCTCAACTGGTGGATGGCCCGGATGAACCGGGCCGGCACCGAGATCACGGTCTTCGTCTCGCGCCCGCTCGACGCCCCGCCCTGCCAGGGGGTCTGGCTGCCCGAGGCCACCGTCACGGCCGGCACCACGGCGGTCACGGTGACGGTCTCGGATCGCTCCCCCACGGGCGCCGGCTGCGCCACTTCCGAGAACCTGACGCCGCTCCGGGTCGCCCTACCGGGGTCACTCGCCGAGCGCGCCTTCCTGGACGGGTACGACGGCAGCAGCCGCCCGGTGTACCGGGAGGCGGACCTGCCGGTGGTGCCCGGCGGTCCGGACGGCTGGGCCGAGACACCGGGCTCGTTCGCGGCACCGATCGCGGAGGTCCGGACCGTACCCGGCTACTGGGTACTGTCGTACGGCCGCGTGGGCGGGCCGGACATCATCATCCGGGGACACCGGCCCGAGCACGGCATGCGTGGCGCGCCAGACGGTGACCCGATCGACCGGGTCGAGGTGGCCGGCAACCCGGGCGGGGTCTACCGGACCGGCCCGGACCGGTTCGTCCTGCACTGGGCGGCCACCGGCGTCGAGTACGTGTTGACGGTCGTACCGGCGGAGGGTGAGAGCGTGTCGTTGCCGATGTTCCGCGAGGTGCTGGGCCGCATCGGCGTCAGCTGACCGGACCGCCGGGTTCGGAGCCCGTCGTCGCTCAGTACGGCGTGACCCCCGCCGGCAGCGTCGAGTTCTCGGCTGCCGTACCGATGTGTTGCAGGAGGATCCGCCGGAAGGCCCGCGCCGCGTGCGTGGGTTCCGGCTCCCGGCGCCGGGCCAACGCGATCGTCCGGTGCATTCCGGGTGGGGCCAGCGGGGTGACCCACAGCCTCGGCCGGCGGGCGACCACGATGCCCGGGACCAGGGCCACGCCGAGTCCGGCCTCCACGAAGCTGAGCACCGCGTCCATCTCGCCGCCGTCGACCGCGAGTCTCGGCTCGAAACCCGCCTCCCGGCAGGCCCGCAGGGTGGCGTCCCGTAGGTCGTAGCCCTGCCGGAACATCACCAGTGGCTGGTGGCGCAGGTCGGTGAGGTGCATGGTGCCGGCCGAGTCGATCATCGGCAGCGGATTGAGCGAGGCGACCACCAGGTTGTCCCGGAGGATCGGCTCGGCGATCAGCGCCGGGTCGGCACCGGTCGCCGGCAGGATGATCAGCGCCAGGTCCAACTCGCCCCGGAGCAGGTCGCGGACGAGATCCTGCGACCCGCTCTCCTCCACCCGCAGGTCAACGCCGGGATGGGCGTCCCGGAACCGGCGCAGCACCGCCGGGGCGAGCGAGGTGGCCAGGCTGGGGGTGGCGCCGAGGCGTACCCGGCCACGGCGGACCCCGACGAGTTCCTGGACCTCGCGGCGGGCGGTGTCGACGTCGGCCAGGATCCGCTTGGCGAGCGGCAGCAGCACCTCTCCGGCGGCGGTCAGGGCGACGTTGCCGGGTAGCCGTTCGAAGAGGGGTGCGCCGAGATCCGACTCCAGGGCGTGAATCTGCTTACTCAGGGACGGCTGGGTGATACCGACGTTATCGGCGGCATGAGTGAAATGCCGGGTTTCCGCCACCGCCACGAAGTACCTCAACTGGTGGAGCTGCACGCCGATAGCCTACAGCTATCGACACTGCGGCTTTGATGCATTGGACGACTAGTCAGAGGTCTCCTAGCGTTTCTGTGGTGACAGCTGTATCGACCCGTTCGCCGATCCGGTCCAGCATCGGCCTCAAGGCCGTGATGGCGGTGACGGGCATCCTGCTGGTGCTCTTCCTCATCGCGCACATGCTCGGCAACCTCAAGATCTTCGTTGGTGCGGAGTCGTTCGACCACTACGCGCACTGGCTGCGTACCATCGGCGCCCCCGTGCTGCCGGACACCTGGTACCTGTGGATCCAACGCGCCGTGCTCGGCCTCGCCCTGGTCGCGCACATCTGGTCGGCCACCGTGCTGGCCCGGCGGGCCCGGGCGGCCCGACCCGTCCGGTACGCGCACCGCCCCAGGGTGCAGGGCAGCTACGCGGCCCGGACGATGCGCTGGGGCGGAGTGATCATCGCGCTCTTCGTCGTCTACCACCTGCTGGACCTGACCACCGGTGACCTGAACCCGGTCGGCGACCCGCGCCGGCCGTACGCGAACGTGGCCGCCGACTTCGCGCCGGAACGCTGGTACGTCACCCTCCTCTACACCGTCGCGATCGTCACCCTCGGCTTCCACCTGCGGCACGGGATGTTCAGCGCGTTCCGGAGCCTCGGTCAGCAGACCCCCCGGGGCGAGGCCCGGGCCCGGGCGATCTCGCTCGGTTTCGCCGTCGCGCTCTGCGCCGGTTACCTGGTCGTCCCCTTCGCGGTGATCGCGGGATTGGTGCGTTGACTATGGACTCCACCAAGTTGACTATGGACTCCACCAACGGGCTGGACCTGTTCACCATCGGCGAGCCGATCGCCGACACCAAGGCTCCGGACGGGCCGATCGAGACCCGCTGGCAGCGCCGCCGGTTCGCCGCCAAGCTGGTCAACCCGGCCAACCGGCGCAAGCTCACCGTGATCGTCGTCGGCACCGGGCTGGCCGGCGGCTCGGCCGCCGCGACGCTGGGCGAGCAGGGCTACCAGGTGAGGTCCTACTGTTACCAGGACAGCCCGCGCCGGGCGCACTCGATCGCCGCCCAGGGCGGGATCAACGCCGCCAAGAACTACCGCAACGACGGCGACTCGATCCAGCGGCTCTTCTACGACACCGTCAAGGGCGGCGACTTCCGCTCCCGCGAGTCGAACGTACGCCGGCTCGCCGAGGTCTCGGTGGAGATCATCGACCAGGCGGTGGCCCAGGGCGTACCGTTCGCCCGGGAGTACGGCGGCCTGCTCGACACCCGCTCGTTCGGCGGCGCCCAGGTGCAGCGCACCTTCTATGCCCGGGGCCAGACGGGCCAGCAACTGCTGCTCGGGGCGTACCAGGCGCTGGAGCGGCAGATCGGGCTCGGTCGGGTCGAGATGCACAGCCGGCACGAGATGCTGGAACTGATCGTGGTCGACGGCCGGGCCCGGGGCATCGTGGTTCGAGACCTGGTCACCGGCGAGATCACCTGCGACTTCGCCGACGCCGTGGTACTCGCCTCCGGCGGCTACGGCAACGTCTTCTACCTCTCCACCAACGCCAAGGGCTGCAACGTCACCGCCACCTGGCGGGCGCACCGCAAGGGCGCGCTCTTCGCCAACCCCTGCTACACGCAGATCCACCCCACCTGTATCCCGGTCTCCGGCGACCACCAGTCGAAGCTGACCCTGATGAGCGAGTCGCTGCGCAACGACGGACGGGTCTGGGTGCCGAAGGCGGCCGGCGACGACCGGCCGCCCCGGCAGATCCCGGAGGACGAGCGGGACTACTTCCTGGAGCGGATGTACCCGTCCTTCGGCAACCTCGTCCCCCGGGACATCGCCTCCCGGGCGGCCAAGAACGTCTGCGACTCCGGTCGGGGCGTCGGGCAGACCGGACTCGGCGTCTATCTCGACTTCGCCGACGCGATCGACCGGCTCGGCCGGTCCGCCATCGCCGACCGGTACGGCAACCTCTTCGAGATGTACCAGCGGATCACCGGCGAGGACCCGTACGAGGTGCCGATGCGGATCTATCCGGCCGTGCACTACACGATGGGCGGGCTCTGGGTCGACTACGACCTCCAGTCGACCATTCCCGGCCTCTTCGTGATCGGCGAGGCGAACTTCTCCGACCACGGCGCCAACCGGCTCGGCGCCTCCGCGCTGATGCAGGGCCTGGCCGATGGCTACTTCGTGCTGCCCAGCACCATCGCCGACTACCTCGCGGCCGGGCCGTTCGCGCCGCTGACCGACGACCACCCCGAGGTGGTGGCGGCCCGGGACGACGTCACCGACCGGCTGGGCCGGCTGCTCGCCTGCCGGGGCGACCGGACCGTCGACTCGTTCCACCGGGAGCTGGGCCAGATCATGTGGGACCACTGCGGGATGGAGCGCAGCGACGCCGGGCTGCGCAAGGCGCTCGCCGAGATCCGGAGCCTGCGCGAGCAGTTCTGGCAGCGGGTGCGGGTGCCCGGCGACGGCGAGGGGCTCAACCAGGCGCTGGAGAGGGCCGGCCGGGTCGCCGACTTCTTCGAGCTGGCCGAGCTGATGTGCATCGACGCGCTGCACCGTACCGAGTCGGCGGGCGGGCACTTCCGAGCCGAGAGCCAGACCCCGGAGGGCGAGGCGCAACGCGACGACGACAACTTCGCCTACGTGGCCGCCTGGGAGTTCACCGGTGGCGACCGCCCGCCGGTGCTGCACAGGGAAGACCTGCGTTTCGAGTACGTCCATCCCACCCAACGGAGTTACAAGTGAACCTGACCCTGCGGATCTGGCGGCAGAAGGGACCGGACGACAAGGGTCGGATGGTCAGCTACCAGGTTCCGGACGTCTCCCCCGACATGTCGTTCCTGGAGATGCTTGACGTACTCAACGAGCGGCTGACCCTCGACGGCGAGGACCCGGTCGCCTTCGACCACGACTGCCGGGAGGGCATCTGCGGCGCCTGCGGCATGGTGATCAACGGGGTGGCACACGGACCGGAGCGGGCGACCACCGCCTGCCAGCTCCACATGCGACACTTCTCTGACGGCCAGACCATCGACATCGAGCCATGGCGGGCCAGGGCATTCCCGGTGCTCAAGGACCTCATGGTGGACCGGAGCGCGTTCGACCGGATCATCGCGTCCGGCGGATACATCACCGCGCCGACCGGTGCCGCCCCGGAGGCGCACGCCCAGCTGGTCCGCAAGTCCGACGCGGACGCCGCCTTCGAGTCGGCCGCCTGCATCGGCTGCGGCGCCTGCGTCGCGGCCTGCCCGAACGGCTCGGCGATGCTCTTCACCGCCGCCAAGGTGAGCCACCTGAGCCTGCTGCCGCAGGGCCAGCCGGAACGCGCCACCCGGGTCGTCGGCATGGTCGACGCACACGACGAGGCCGGCTTCGGCGGCTGCACCAACATCGGGGAGTGCACGGCCGTCTGTCCGAAGGGGATTCCGCTGACCAGCATCGGCCGGCTCAACCGCGACTACCTGAAGGCCACCCGGGAACGGGACGGCGCACCCGGTACCTGACCCGCCGGACGGCACCCTGGCACCCCGGCGCGGACGGCACCCTTCCAGGCCCGGCTGGGCACGGACGGCACCCCCCTTCCACGCCCGGCTGTGCACGGACGGCACCCCCCTTCCACGCCCGGCTGCGCACGGACGGCACCCCCCTTCCACGCCCGGCTGCGCACGGACGGCACCCCCCTTCCACGCCCGGCTGCGCACGGACGGCACCCCCCTTCCACGCCCGGCTCGACGGGCACCGCGGGCCGGGCCGGATTCGCCTATTGTTACCGGGCGGCAGACCGCAAATCCGGCAACCGCCCTCGCTCGGGCATCTGGCCGGGCGGCCAGCCGGCGACAACAGCAGCCCTCCGATGGGAGACCACGTAGTGAGCAGGGTGAATCGCAGGACCGCACTGGGCATCGGCACCGCCGCCACCGCCGGCGTCGTGCTCGGCACGGCCACTCCGGCTATGGCCGCCCCGAACAGCGGCCGGGGAATCGAAAGCCCCGACCGGGCCCGGGCCGATCAGGTCGCCGCGATCTACCGGCGGGAGAAGACCCGGGCCGGCGGCAACTGGTACGCGTACCTGAGCGTGGCCAGCGGGACCGGCCCGACCCCGCTGCCGGCGGTACGGGAGAACCCGGACACCGTCGTCGAGGCGTACAGCGTCAACAAGATCGCGGTGGCCACGGCGGTGCTGGACAAGGTCGACCGGGGACTACTCACCCTGGACCAGCGGGTCGAGGTCACCTCGGCGATCGTGGTGGCCGGTGGCGACGGCATCTTCAGCCTGGACGGCGCCTACCCCAGCTCGGTCACCCTGGGACACGTCCTCGCCGCACTGCTGACGGTCTCCGACGACACCGCCGTCCGGCTCTGCGGCCTGGTCTGCCCGGCCGCCGAGCTCAACCAGATCCTGGTCGCCAAGGGCTTCCCGAAGACCCAGGTGGAGCCGGTCGCCAACCCGAACCGGTTCTTCCTCGGCACCAGCACCGCCCGGGAGACCCACGACCTGCTCCAGGCGCTGGTCCGGGGCACGCTGCTCTCCGCCACCTCGACCAGCTTCCTGCTCAACCAGCTCCGCGCGCCGATCGCGTTCACCGACGGCATCCGCCGGAACATGTCCTCGGCCGACCGGGCCCGGATCGCCACCAAGGCGGGCTGGTTCGGCAACGCCCGACACGAGGCAGGGCTGATCTTCGACCCGGCCGGCGCGCCGGTGCTGACCTACGTGCTCTTCGCCGACGGGCAGGCCGACCCGGACAACTTCGGCTCGACGCACCCGGCGGTGCAGGCCCGGGCGGCGATGGGCCCGGCCTTCGTCACCGCGGTCGACGGGCTGAACAACCTCTCCGTGCCGGCCCGCCGGCCCAGGACGTACCGACCGACCAACGGCGGCTGACGCCCGCGCGCCCGCCGGGGTCCGGCCCGGCGGGAGAGGGGTAACCGCCGACCGGCGCCGCCGGACTCCGTCCGGAGCAGGTGCCGGCCGGCGTACCCTCGCTCGTGGAGACGAAGGGGCGGCGGCAGATGCGGGGACCGGCAGGACGCAGCGACGTCGCGGACCGCCGTCGCCGGCTCCTCCGGTGGTCGCTCGCGGTGGCCGCGCTCGGCGTGGCCGCCTGGGCGGTCCGCGACGTGCCCGCCGCGCTCGGCCGGGCCCCGTGCGGCGCCCGGGAGGAGCGGGTACGCCGCTCCCCGCACTTCCGGGCCGGCGCGTTCCGCAACCCGGTCAGCACTCGGGTCGCGCTGCCCGGCACCGGAGCCGCGGTCCTGCGGGAACTGCTCCTCGGCAACCAGCCCCGGCGCCCGACCGGCCGGGTACCGGTGCTGGTGCCGGAGACCGTCGAGCCGGACTCGGCCCCGCCGGGCGAACTCAGCGTGCTCTGGTACGGCCACGCCTCGGCGCTGATCGAGATCGAGGGACGGCGGGTGCTGCTCGACCCGGTTTGGAGCGACCGATGTTCGCCGTCGGCCCGGATCGGCCCGCGCCGGCTGCACCCGGTGCCGGTGCCGCTGGACCGGCTTCCCCGGCTGGACGCCGTACTCGTCTCGCACGACCACTACGACCACCTGGACATGCCCACCGTACGCGCCCTGCGGGACGCCCAGTCCGCGCCGTTCCTGGTGCCGCTCGGCGTCGGCGCCCACCTGGAGCGCTGGGGTGTGCCGGAGGAACGGATCGTGGAGCTGGACTGGGGCGAGCGGACCTCGGTCGCCGGGCTGGACGTGATCGCCACCCCGGCCCGGCACTTCTCCGGACGCGGGCTCAGCCGGAACCGTACCCTCTGGGGTTCGTGGGTGGTCGCCGGCCCGCGCCGGCGGGTCTTCTGCTCCGGCGACTCCGGCTATTTCGACGGCTACGCCGAGATCGGCGTCGAACATGGTCCGTTCGACCTCGCCCTCATCCAGATCGGCGCCTATGCCACCGCCTGGCCGAACATCCACATGTTTCCGGAGGAGGCGGTCGCCGCGCACCTGGACCTGCGCGGCGGGCTCTTCGTCCCGCTGCACTGGGGCACCTTCAACCTCGCCCCGCACGCCTGGTCCGAACCGGTCGACCGGCTGTGGCGCGAGGCCGAGGCCCGAGGCGTACGCCTGGCGGTGCCACGCCCCGGTGAGCGGGTGGTGGTGGACCACCCGCCCCCGGTGGACGGCTGGTGGCGGCCGCTCGGCTGACCCGTCCACGGACCTCGGCCGGTCCGTCGACGGCTTCGCGCAGGGGCGCCGGTCAGCGGGTCAGGGTGAGTTCCGGATCCTCGACGGGCGGCGGATCGACCACGCCCCGGCCGACGGCCTCGTACACGGCCGGCCGGTTGCGCCGGAGCAGCAACCCCCAGCCGAGCCCGACCAGCGCGGCGACCAGGGTGACCCCGGGCAGCAACCAGGCCAGGTAATCCGGGTTGCCCGGCGCGAGCAGCGCGTCGAAGTTCACCAGCAGCACCAGCAGGACGGCGAGGAGCAGCACGGTCGCCGAGCCCGGGGCCACCAGCCGCTGCCAGACGCCCACCCCCTCCTCCGGACGGCGCCGGAAGAAGCCCACCACCGAGGCGGAGGTGAGGGTCATCAGCAGCACCACCCCGACCGCCGAGACACCGCTGAGCCAGGTGAAGAGATCGACCACCGGATCCCGGTCGGCGAGCACGAAGACCAGCACCACGCCGAGGGCGAGCACGGTCTGGGTCAGCGAGCCGGCCACCGGCGCCCCGGTGCGGATCCCGGTCTGGCTGAGGAAGGACGGCAGGACCCGCTCCCGGCCCAGCGCGAAGAGATAGCGGGCGACCCCGTTGTGGAACGAGAGGAGCGCGGCCAGCACCGACGTGATGAAGAGCAGGTTGGCCACGTCCGCCACCGTGCTGCCGGCGTGCTCGGCCAGGGTGCCGAAGACCACCCCCGGGCCGGCTTCGACCGAGGCTGCCTGCGCGTTCTCCGGACCGGTGACCACGGTCAGCGCCCAGGCGGAGAGCGCGTAGAAGGCGCCGGTGAAGGCCACCGCGACGTAGGTGGCCCGGGCCACGGTGCGGCGCGGGTCCCGGACCTCCTCGCTGTAGATCGCCCCGGACTCGAAGCCGGTGAAGCTCGCGATCCCCAACGCGAACACCGCGCCGAGCCCCGCCGCGAAGAGGTTGCCGGGGTCGAGCCCGGCCAGGCTGACGCTGCCGCCGGCCGGGTTGCCGAGCGAGACGGCGTCGAAGATGACAACCGCGAGGCATTCCAGCAGGAGCAGCACCGCCAGCACGGTCGCGTTGAGGTCGACCTGGAGTACCCCGAGCACTCCGACCACGGCCAGCCCGACCAGTGCCCAGACCCACCACTGCTGCTCGATGCCGAACTTGGTCGTCATGAAGTCGTCGAGGATGGCGCCGAAGAGCCCGTACAGTCCGATCTGGATGGCGTTGTAGGAGGCGAGTGCGATGAACGAGCCGGAAACGCCGCCCGCCCGCCCCAGCCCGTTCGCGATGTACGAGTAGAACGCGCCGGCGTTGCTGACGAATCGGCTCATCGCGGCGTATCCGACCGCGAACACGCCCAGGATGGCGGCGAGCAGCAGATAGGACAGCGCGGCGCCGACGTTGCCGCTGACGGCGTACATCGTCGTGATGCCACCGCCGAGCACGGTCAGTGGGGCCGATGCCGCGACGGTGAAGAAGACGAGATGCACGGTGCCCAGGCGTCCCCGGCGCAGGCCGGTCTCCAGGGGAGAACTCGATGACATGTGTCGGTCTCTCTGGTGTGGGGTGGCGAGAAGAGGGGCTTTCGAACGACACCGGAGAGGGTATGGGCGATCACGCCCCGCGACAAGGGATCGAAGGACCACAGTATCCAGACACGCAGGGCCAGGGTGGGTTGAACGGACAGTGCGCATGCCGTACCGTCCAGCATCGACACTGCGCAGTGACCGACCCGGCACGGCAGCCGGCCGGCCGAGGAAGACCGATGACCAATTACCCGGACCCACCCAGCGAGCGGCTGGCCGACGAGTTGTTCCTCATCGCACACGATGACTACAGCGGCAAGCCCCTCGCCGCGGCGGTCCTGGTGGACGCCGCCCTCTCCGGCGCGCTCCTCGCCGAACTGCTCTTCGACGGGCGGATCACCCTGATCCGGTCCGCCGTCTACGTCGCCGACGACCGGGCCTGGCGGGAGCCGGTGACCGATCGGGTGCTGGCCGAGATGGTACGTCGGGGTGACGGCCACCAGGCACGCTCCTGGCTGGAGTTCCTCTCCCCCCGGGTCCGGGACCACGTCGGTGACCGGCTGGTCAGCGCGGGCGCGGTCCGCCGGATCACCGCCCGGGGGTTGAACCTTCGCACGGCGGTCCGGTTTCCCGGGCTGGACCCGAACCGGGTCGCCCGGCCCCGGGTCCGGCTCAACGCCATCCTGGAGCGCTCCGACCAGCCACTGGACGCCCGCACCGCGACGCTGGCCGGACTGGTCCGGGCCGGCGGGCTGCTCCGGGCGCTGATCCCGACCAACCGGTCGGTGCTGGCCGACCGGATCGCCGCCGGCCGACGGCTGCTCCCGGCGGAACTCGGCGACCTGCTCAACGCGGTCGACGCGGCCGTCGCCGCCACCGCGCTCGCCGTGCGCCGCTGACGCCCGCCGCGTCACCGAGCACCGCGACGCCCGCCGCCTCGCCGAGCACCGCGACGCCGCCGCCGCAGCGTTGACGTCCGCCGCAGTCGCCGAGCACCGCCGACGCCCGCCGCGCAGCGTTGACGTCCGCCGCGCAGCGACGCTCGGCGTGGCGGCGTCGGACCCGCCCGGCGCTCAGCCGTCGTGGCAGGTGGCGGCTGCCCCGTCGCCCGGCGCGGCACAGTGTGCCGCCGTGCTCGCCGGCACGTCGAGGGTGGGGTTGCGGTCGAAGAAGCCGTCCGGCCGCAGCGTGAAGCCGCACCGGTCCACCGGCATCACCGGCCACTCCTCCGGGCGGGGAAAGTGGGTGGTGCCGAAGGTGTGCCACAACACGATGTCCTCGCCGTCGATCGGCCGGTCGGCCGCGACGTACTCCGGCAGCCCGGCCCGACCCGGATGCTGGTTGACCAGATCACCGGCCGGGTAACGCTGCGCCGGGTCGTACCGGGTGATCCAGAGCGAGCGGGTGGCGAAGGTGGCCCGACGGGCCACCGAGGACTCGGGGGCGGCCAACAGCACCGACTGGCCCTCGGGACGGAGCTGGTAGCCGACCGGCCGGCCGAGCCGACCCAGCCGTTCCGGGTTGGAGATCCGCCAGGTCCGGCCGACCGAGGCGTCGGCGTCCCGGACGCCGGCGGACTCCGTCGACAGCCGGGTCGCCACCCGGGTGAAGGCGTTGCCGTACGGGTTCTCCGGGCCGACCGGCAGCGCCCGTACGTCGAGTTCGTCGACTGCGTTGCGGGTCCCGTCGACCGTCACGTCGAGCCGGGCGCTGAACAGGTGCTGGTGGTACGGCGCACCGAGCCCCGGCGCCACCTCGGTCGCGTACCGGCTGCCCTGCCGGTAGGCGGAGGTGAAGAGCACACCGGTCGCCTTCACCTCCAGCCCGATGGTGCCGTCGAGATAGAGGTACCAGTAGAAGCCGTAATCGTAGTTGCCGACGGTGACGAAGGAGGAGATGACCAGGCGGCGCTGCCGGCGCGTCTCGGCGGACTCGGTGAACAGGTCGGAGTGCTTCCACAGCACCCCGTGGTCCTCCTCGTGCAGGCAGATCGCGTTGCGCACCTCGCGCGGCTCGCCGGCCCCGTCGGCGAGTACGGCGTCGAAGTAGTAGATCTCGCCGAGACAGTCGCAGCCCAGCACGAGCGAGTTCACCTGCGTGCCGAGCAGGTACTCCCCGGCGTCGAAGTAGTTCTGCCAGAACCGTACCGGGCCTGGGTCGGCGTACGGGACCACCATCTCGGCGATCGAGGCCCGGTAGAGCACCGGACGCTCCCGGCCACCGTCGGTGAAGCCGAGCTGGTGCAGCACCAGCCCCTCCCGAGGGTCGAAGCCGACCCGGAAACTCCAGTTCTCCCAGCGCACCACGTCACCGTCGACCGAGAAGCTCGGCCCCTCCGGCTGGGTGATCTCGATCGGCTTCAGGCTGGTCCGGGCCGGCCCGACGTACGCCGGGTCGTCGAAGTTGCCTTCCTCGGCCGGTACCGGCAGCAGCTCGTGGTCGATCAGCTCAACCACCCGGCGCTCGATCAGGTCGACGTACGCCACCACCCCGTCGATCGGGTGCGCCCAGCAGTGGTCCTCCGGCCGGTTGGCCAGGAAGGAGAGCACCCGCAGGAGCCGCCGGCCCCGCTCCCCCGGCAGGTCGAAGTCGCCGGCCGAGAGCGGGCAGGGCCGGACCAGGTCCAGCTCGGTGATGCCCCGACGCTCCATCGCCGCCCGCCAGCCGGGGTCGGCCTTGACGATCTCGTCGACCGCGACGAACTCCTCCAACATGATCGGCGGCTGGCCGTCCCGGGCCGCGTCGTGCTCGCGTACCGAGTCGACGACGCCGGTGGTGACCGATGCCAGCACGGTCCGGGCGGCGCCGGTGGCGACGTCGAGCAGTACCGCCCGGACCCGGCGGTCCACCGGGTCGCCCGGCCGGTACGCCAGCACCACGTCCTTGGCCGGCTCCTCCAGGGCCAGCAGGGCGAACCGGGTGGTCGGGCCGAGCAGTCCGGTCCGGTCCAGCAGGGCCCGGGCGGCCCGGATCTCCTCGGCGGTGAGCCGGGCCAGCGGATGCCCGTCGGTGACGCCCATCCCGGAGCCGGCGGACTGGTCGTCGGCGAGAAGAGTCATATCGTCCCTCGTAGATTCGCGAACCGTTCCGAGCCGACCTAACCCGAATCACTCTCAGTTGTCCATAGCCGACGGCGCGTAAAGTTGTGCCGCCCGTACACCGCCGCGGCCCGCGCATCGCCGCCGCCTGCGACGGCGACCGCCGCCGGGTGCGGCACAATGCTTTCCGGCACCCAGAACCCTGCGCCGCTGTCGGTGCCGGGTACGGGCGGAACCGAGTGAGAAGGCGGAACAGGACGTGACAACCTCTGCGCAGCCGCGCTCCGTGCACCAGCGGATCGCCGAGGAACTCGGCGTACACGAGCGGCAGGTACGGGCCGCGGTGGACCTGCTCGACGGCGGGTCGACCGTGCCGTTCATCGCGCGTTACCGCAAGGAGGCCACCGAGTCGCTCGACGACACCCAGCTGCGCACCCTGGAGGAGCGGCTGCGCTACCTGCGGGAGCTGGAGGAGCGCCGGTCGGCGGTGCTGGAGTCGATCCGCGGTCAGGGCAAGCTGGACGAGGCGCTGGAAGCGCAGATCATGGCGGCCGACTCGAAGGCCCGGCTGGAGGACATCTACCTGCCGTACAAGCCGAAGCGGCGGACCAAGGCACAGATTGCCCGGGAGGCCGGGCTGGAGCCGCTGGCCGACACGCTGCTGGCCGATCCGAGCCAGGACCCGCGGACGGTGGCAACCGGTTTCGTCAACCCGGACGCCGGGGTGGCCGACCCGACCGGGGCGCTGGACGGTGCCCGGGCCATCCTGGTGGAGCGGTTCGCCGAGGACGCCGACCTGATCGGCTCGCTGCGGGAGAAGATGTGGTCGCGGGGCCGGCTGGTCTCCCGGGTACGCGACGGCCAGCAGGAGGCCGGTGCCAAGTTCGCCGACTACTTCGACTTCGCCGAGCCGTACACCAGGCTGCCCTCGCACCGGATCCTGGCGGTGTTCCGGGGCGAGAAGGAGGGCGTGCTCGACCTGACCATGGACCCGGAGGAGGCGCCCGCGCCGGACGACGCCCCGGTCGGGCCGAGCCGCTACGAGCAGGAGATCGCCGCCCGGTTCGGCGTCGTCGACCGGGGGCGGCCGGCGGACCGCTGGCTCGCCGACACGGTGCGCTGGGCGTGGCGTACCCGGATCCTGATCCACCTCGGCGCCGACCTGCGGATGCGGCTCTGGCAGGCGGCCGAGGACGAGGCGGTCCGGGTCTTCGCCACCAACCTGCGCGACCTGCTGCTCGCCGCGCCGGCCGGTACCCGCCCGACGATGGGGCTGGACCCGGGGCTGCGTACCGGGGTGAAGGTGGCGGTGGTCGACGCGACCGGCAAGGTGGTGGCGACCGACACGATCTATCCGCACGAGCCGCGCCGGCAGTGGGACGCCTCGATCGAGACGCTGGCCCGACTGGCCCGGGCGCACCGGGTGGAGCTGGTGGCGATCGGCAACGGCACCGCCTCCCGGGAGACCGACAGGCTGGCCGCCGACCTGATCAAGCGGTACGCCGACCTGAACCTCACCAAGGTCGTGGTCTCCGAGGCCGGCGCCTCGGTCTACTCCGCTTCGGAGTACGCCGCCCAGGAGTTGCCCGGCCTCGACGTCTCGCTACGCGGCGCGGTCTCGATCGCCCGCCGGCTCCAGGACCCGCTGGCCGAACTGGTCAAGATCGACCCACGGTCGATCGGCGTCGGGCAGTACCAGCACGATCTCTCCGAGGTGAAGCTCTCCCGCTCGCTGGACGCGGTGGTGGAGGACTGTGTGAACGGCGTCGGAGTGGACGTCAACACCGCCTCCGCGCCGCTGTTGACCCGGGTCTCCGGGATCGGCGCCGGGCTGGCCGAGAACATCGTGCTGCACCGCGACGCGAACGGTCCGTTCCGGACCCGGCAGGCGCTCAGGAAGGTGCCCCGGCTCGGCCCGAAGGCGTTCGAGCAGTGCGCCGGCTTCCTGCGCATCCCCGGCGGCGACGACCCGCTGGACGCCTCCAGCGTGCACCCGGAGGCGTACCCGGTGGTCCGGCGGATCCTGGCCAGCACCGGCGGGGACCTCTCCGCGCTGATCGGCAGGACCGCCGTGCTGCGCAAGCTCCGGCCGAACGAGTACGTCGACGACACCTTCGGGCTGCCGACCGTGACCGACATCCTGAAGGAGCTGGAGAAGCCGGGCCGGGACCCACGGCCGGCGTTCCGGACCGCGACCTTTGCCGACGGGGTGGAGAAGATCAGCGACCTGAAGCCCGGCATGCTGCTGGAGGGTGTGGTCACCAACGTCGCCGCGTTCGGCGCGTTCGTGGACGTCGGGGTGCACCAGGACGGGCTGGTGCACGTCTCGG
This sequence comes from Plantactinospora sp. B6F1, assembly GCF_040120695.1. Lineage (NCBI taxonomy): Bacteria > Bacillati > Actinomycetota > Actinomycetes > Micromonosporales > Micromonosporaceae > Plantactinospora > Plantactinospora sp. B6F1. Next base: position 85,170 of record NZ_JBEEAC010000011.1, read on the forward strand.
CGATGTCCCGGACCTTCGTCAAGGACCCGCGCGACGTGGTCAAGTCCGGCGACGTGGTCCGGGTGAAGGTGCTGGACGTGGACGTACCCCGAAAGCGGATCTCGCTCACCCTGCGGCTGGAGGACGAGGCGGAGCCCCGCCCGGGCCGGGATCGGGGTGGCGACCGCGCCGGCCAGCAGCGCCAGGGGCCCGGTGGTTCGGGTGGCGGTGGTGGCCGGTCCGGCGGCGGGAACCGGTCCGGCGGCGGGCCGGGCGGCGGGTTCGGCGGTGGTGCGCTGGCCGACGCGCTGCGCCGGGCCGGGCTGGACAAGGGACTCGGTACTCCAGGTCGGTGACCTGCGGCGTCACGCCTCCGCCGCCCCGACCAGACCGGTCCGCAGCCTCGGCCCGACCAGACCGGTCCGCAGCCTCGGCCCGACCAGACCGGTCCGCAGCCTCGGCCCGACCTGATCGGGTCAGCAGCCTCGGCCCGACCTGATCGGGTCAGCAGCCGGGCCGGCCGGCGCCCCACCGGCGTTGACCGGCACCGCCGTGGTGGTGCCGAGGAACTCGTGCCAGGTGACACTGCCGGGGGCGGCGATGCCCTCCCGGCGCAGGACCACCCGTACCGTTTCGGCGAGGATCCGCAGGTCCAGCGCGAGGGAGCGGTGATCGACGTACCAGACGTCGTAGTGGAACTTCTCCTCCCAGCTCAGCAGGTTGCGCCCGCGTACCTGGGCCAGGCCGGTGATCCCGGGGCGCACCTCGTGTCGTCGCGCCTGCTCCGGGGTGTACCGCTCCAGGTACTGCACGAGGTGCGGGCGCGGCCCGACCAGGCTCAGGTCGCCGCGCAGGACGTTCCAGAAGCCCGGAAGCTCGTCCAGGCTGCTGGCCCGCAGCCAGCGGCCGACCCGGGTGAGCCGGTCGGCGTCGCTGATCAGGCCCCGGGCCGGGTCGACATGGTGCATGGTCCGGAACTTGATCAGGTCGAACAGCTCGCCGTCGCGCCCCGGCCGGGTATGCCGGAACAGCACCGGCCGGCCGAGGGTCAGCAGGATGACCAGGGCCACCGCCGCCATGATCGGCAGCGCAAGTATCAACGCCAGGACGGCACCGACCAGGTCGAAGGCCCGCTTGAACCGGTCGTAGCCGGCATGGGCGTCCGCGGACCTGCCGGACGTCGTCGTCGCTCGGGGGATGGCGCGAAAACGTACCACGGGAAAGCTCCACCTCATATCGGGTATTAGGTGATGGAGAAGACGTTATCAGTCAAAGGGGCACTCTCCTCCACGAACAGGAATTGGTCTGCCACTCCGGGCCGCGTCAGTTCCGGATGCCGGCCCAGGCGTGATGGCGCCGGACGGTGGAGAGGATGAAGTCGACAACCCGGCGGGATGTGTCGCGGACCTGGTAGTCGGCCGGGCAGGGGGTACCGGAGGCCGCGACCTGGTCGACCGCGACGGCGACCGCCTCGACGACCCCCGCCGGGTCGAGGCCGGTCATGATGATCCCGCCGGAGTCCAGCGCCTCAGGACGCTCGATGGACTCCCGCAGGGTGACCGCCGGGAAGCCGAGGATCGCCGCCTCCTCGCTGACGGTGCCGCTGTCCGAGAGCGTGCATCGGGCCCGGGTCTGCAACCGCACGTAGTCGAAGAGCCCGAAAGGCTCGTGGAACGCGATCCCGTCCAGCGTGGTGCCGTCCTCCGCCAGTGCCTCGAGCCGCTTACGGGTACGCGGATGGGTGGAGACCAGCACCGGCAGCCGCCAGGCGTCCCGGACCGCACGGAGACAGTCCAGCACCCGCCGGAGCCGGTCCGGATCGTCGACGTTCTCCTCCCGGTGCGCGCTGACCACGAAGTAGTTGCCGGGCTCGAGTTCCAGCTGGTGCAGGATCGTCGAGCGCTCGATATCCGGTCGGTAGTGCTCCAGCACCTCGCCCATCGGTGAACCGGTGTGCAGGATCCGGCGCGGATGCAGCCCTTCGGCGAGCAGGTTGCGCCGGGCGTGCTCGGTGTAGACCAGGTTGAAGTCGGCGACGTGGTCGACCAGCCGGCGGTTCGTCTCCTCCGGCACGTTGAGGTCGAAACACCGGTTGCCGGCCTCCATGTGGTAGACGGGCACCCGCATCCGCCGCGCCATCAGGGCGGCGATGCAACTGTTCGTGTCGCCCAGCACCAGCAGTGCGTCCGGCCGCGACCGCGCGATCGCCGCCTCCACACCGACCAGCACCCCACCGAGGACCCGGCCCAGGGATGACGTTTCCACCCGCAGGAACCGATCCGGCTCACGCAGCCGCAGCTCCCGGAAGAAGACCTCGGAGAGCGCGGGATCCCAGTTCTGTCCGGTGTGCACCAGCACGTGGTCGAGGGTCCGGTCCAACCGGTCGATCACCCGGGACAGCCGGATGATCTCCGGACGCGTGCCGACCACCGTCATCACCCGGGTCATCCACAGCCTCCCGTCGCGGCAGCCTTCAGCAACATGTCCTCGATCTGGTCGACCCCGACCCGCAACGACATCCGCTCCAGGTAGACCTGGCGAGCCCGCCGCCCGATCGCCGCCACCTCGTCGTCTCCGGTGGCGGCCGCCATCGCGAACCGGTCGGCCAGCGCCGCCCAGTCCTCGGCGGGGCAGGCCAGCCCCACCCCGGCGGCGGTGACCAGCCGCGCGGCGTCGCCGTTGGCCGAGACGATCACCGGCACCCCGCAGGCGAGTGCGGCCTGCAACTTCGACGGGACCGTTCCACGCAGCCCCGGCAGGTCCCGCAGGGTGATGAGCTGATAGTCGGCCGCGGCGTACAGCTCGGCCATCCGATCCGGTGGCTGCCGGCCGAGAAAACGCACGTTTCCGGCACCCAGCTCGTCGGCGAGCCGGCGGGCCTGCGGCTCCTCGGTGCCGGAGCCGACGAAGACCAGGTCGACCCGGTCGGCGACGGCCGCGGCGGCCCGGATCGCCGTGCCGACCCGCTGGAACGGGCCCAGGTTGCCGGCGTACATGATCGTGCGCCGCCCGCGGTGCCCGAGCGCCTCCCGGGCGGCGTCCGTCGGCGTCTCCGGCCGGAAGAGCCGCTCGTCGGTCCAGTTGAGAACCACCCGCACCCGGCCCGGGTCGGCGCCCCGCTCCACCACCAGCTCCGCCATGGACGGCGCGATGACGGCGATGCCGGCCGAGGCGCGGTAGATGCGCCGCATCGTCGCCGCGAGGCCACTGTCGATCGCGCGGCCGACCCGGCCACCGGGGGCCAGCGCCGAGGCGGTCACCGACTCCGGCCACATGTCCTGGACATGCAGGACGGTCGGAATCCGCCGGATCCTGCCCAGCAGCGCCGGCCCGGCGAACGTCGTCGGCGGCGGGCTGTAGGCGTAGATCGCGTCGACGTCGGCGAGGTGGCGCAGCGCGGCGATCGAACTCGTCGCCGCGAAGGAGAGCAGGTTCATCGCCCGACGCGCCGCCGAGCTGTCATGGCTCGGATAGATCGGCACCCGGTGCAGGGTCAGCCCTCCGGTCGTGCTCCGGTACCCCCAGCGCTGCCGGAAACCGGGATAGATCCGGCCCTGCGGATAGTTGGGAAAGGCCGTCAGCACCCGTACGGTGTGGCCACGCGCGACCAGTTCCGCGGCGAGGTTGTCGGCGATGAAGATCGGCTCTGGCGAGTACCACTGCGAGACGATCCCGATCCTCATCGACCCACCACCGCCGGTGCGCGCGGCGCCGCCACGGGTTCCGGATAGGTGTCCGGCCGGGACGGGTCGAAGGGTTCGTTGGTCCAGAAGAGCGTCAGCAGCTCGTCGGACCCGGTGTTGACGATGTTGTGCACCCACATCGTCGGCATGTCGACGACGACCGGGGTGTCGCCGCGGACCGGAAAGCGGAGCACCTCGTCGTGGCCCACCCGCCGCAGGTTGATCTCGGCCGTGCCGCGCAGCACCGCGAAGCGCTCCACCTTGGCGAGGTGGAAATGCTCGCCCCGGGTCACCCCCGGCCGGCTCGTCGAGCAGAACGTCTGACCCGCCCCGCCGTACGCCCGGACCACCTCGACCAGCTCACCGCGCGCGTCGGCGTGCCGGGTCAGCGGTATCGGACAGTGCGCCGGGAAGCAGTGTGACCGGTAGGTGTTGAAGAGCCGCACCTCATGACGGTCGCGTAGCGGCGGGATGTCACCGGTCCGGTAACCGGCGGCGTAGCCGGCGAGCAGGTCGGCCAGTTCCCGGACCCCGATCCGCAGCGCCGGCATGGCGGCGTCCCAGGAACCGCCGGGCGGCGCGTCGACCAACCGGGCGGCGGCATCCGTCACATGCACCAGGTCGAGGTCGCGATCCTGGCGGACCTCCGGCGCCCCGCCGTCGGCGAGCAGCCGGCAGAAGGTGGCCAGCACCGAGTTGTAGAACGGGCGACCGTGCTCGCCGTAGAGGTTCGGCAGCCGTACGTCCACCAGGGCGGTGCCCGCCTCGGCCACGCCGGTCAGCGTGGCGGCGGCCGCCGCCTTGGAGTCGCCGTACGGTGTGCCGTTACCGGCCTGCACCGAGTTGGCGAAGACCACCGTCTTCGGCGGCGACGGACAGCGCCGCAGGCCGCGCAGGAGCGCGGCGGCCAACTCCACGTTGCCGGCGGCCACGTCCGCCGGGTCGCCCCGGTTCACCCCGGCCAGGTGCAGTACCCGGTCGACGTCGGCGAGCCGCTCGGCGACCAGCGCGGGGTCGGCCAGATCGGCACGGCTCAGCGTCACCGGGTCCGGCCAGCCCAGGGCTTGGGCCAGCACCCGCACGTGCCAGCCGAGGAAGCCGCCGGCCCCGGTCAGGCCCAGCCTCATGACGCGAGGGCGGGATCGCACGCGGCGAGCTCCGCACGCACCTCCGGCAGGGTGCGCAGCAGCTCCATGATCTGCGGTACGGAAAGCTGCGTCGCGTTGGCGGAGTTGAAGTCGACGCCGCTGGGCGCGGTCGGGTCTCCCTCGGAGACGTAGCGCGCATAGTTGAGGTCACGGTCGTCGACCGGAACCCGGAGAAAGTCCCCGAAGTCCTCGGCACGGCTCAGCTCTTCGCGGCTGGCCAGCGTCTCGTCCAGCTTCTCGCCGTGCCGTACCCCGATCAGGTCGAGCTTGGCCGGGACGTCGAAGAGCTGGCAGAGCGCGATGGCGAGGTCCCCGACGGTGCAGGCGGCGGCCTTGCGGATGAACACGTCGCCCGGCCGGGCGTGCAGGAAGGCGTGCTCGACCAGCTCCACCGACTCCGGCAGCGACATCAGGAACCGGGTCATCAGCGGGTTGGTGACCGTGGGCGCCCGGCCGGCCCGGATCTGTTCGATGAAGAGCGGGATGACCGAGCCCCGGGAGAACATCACGTTGCCGTACCGGACGCTGGAGACGGTGGTGCGGCTGCGCGGGCTGCTCCGGGCGTGTGCCTGGGCGACCTTCTCCATCAGGGCCTTGGTCATGCCCATCGCGTTGACCGGGTAGACGGCCTTGTCCGTGCCGAGCATGACGACCGAGCCCACCCCGTTGCGCTCGGCGGCCTCGATCACGTTGGCGCTGCCGAGCACGTTGGTACGGACCGCCTCCAGTGGGAAGAACTCGCAGGATGGGACCTGCTTGAGCGCAGCCGCGTGGAAGACGTGGTCCACGTCCCGGGTGGCCCGGGCCAGGGTGTCCAGGTCGCGCACGTCACCGACGTGGTAACGGACCCGACCGTCGCAGAGGAGCCGCCGCATGGCGTCCTGTTTGGCCTCGTCGCGGCTGAGTACCCGGACCTCGCTCACATCGCCCTCGAGCAACCGGCGGACCATTGCCTGACCGAAGGAGCCGGTGCCGCCGGTGATCAGTATCCGGCGTCCGGACATGGGTGCAGTCACTGGTTCTCCTGTTGCTCGTTACTCGCCCGGACGGCTCGGACGACGGAAGGACATCCCGGTCAACGAGCCGAGCTACGTCGAGTCACGCATAGGCGGTAAATCATGGAAAAATTTTAAACGCCGGACATAACGGGGTCCGATCGGATAGATGTGGGTACGGTATCTCCGCTGTCGACCCCCGCATCCGTTCAGGAGCCGCACATGCTGGCCACCGCCTGCCCGCCCGCCAGGTGCGGCGGCCGCCGTCGCACCGGATGGCGCCGGCGCTGGTGTCCTCGCCAGGACCGGACGACGAGCGCCGCGAGGACCGGACGGTGAGCCGGGTCCTGCTCTTCGGCGCGTCCGGCTTCATCGGCCGGCACGTTGCCGCGCTGCTCGCGGCGGACGCCGAACTGGTCTGCCCGAGTCGAGCCGAGTGCGATCTGGTCGACGTCGACGTCCCGGCGCTGACGGCGGTGCTGCGGAGAACCCGGCCACGCGCGGTGGTCAACTGCGCCGGCCGGGTCTCCGGCGCCGGCCACGAGATGGTCGCCGCGAACGCCGGGGTCACCGGGAAGCTCATCGAGGCGGTCGCCGCCGGTGCCCCGGACGCCCGACTGGTCCGGCTCGGCTCGGCGGCCGAGTACGGCCCGGTCCGGCCCGGAGAAGCCGTCCGGGAAACCGACCCGGCCAACCCGATCAGCGACTACGGCGTGAGCCAGTTCGCCGCGACCCGGCTCGTCGAGATCGCCGCGGCCGCGGGTCGGGTCGACGGGGTGGTGCTGCGGGTGTTCAATCCGGTCGGCCCCGGGCTGCCCGTGACCAACGTGCTCGGCAGGACCGCCCGGCTGCTCCGCGACGCCGTCGACAACGGGCGTGACCACATCGCGCTCGGCCTGCTCGACACGCACCGGGACTTCGTCGACGTGCGCGACGTCGCGCAGGCCGTCGAGGCCGTCCTGCGGGCGGTCGACCCGGCCGAACGGGTCTACAACGTGGCCAGCGGTCTGGCGGTACGGACCCGGGACGCGGTGGAGATGCTCGCCCGGGCCGCCGGGTTCACCGGCGAGTTCCGCTCCGACGAGCTCTCCCCGACCGCCGCCCGCTCCTCGGGAGTGGCCTGGATGTGCGGCGACATCTCCCGGGCCGGAAAGGCGCTCGACTGGGCGCCGCGGCACGGCCTCGCCGACTCGATGACCGCACTCTGGGCCGGATCGGACGAGGCGTTGTGCGCCGGATCGGAGACGGCGGCACTACCGCTACCACGTTCCCGACGGTGACCGGATCGACGGACAGGATGGACCATGCGAGTTGTCGTGACGGACGAGACCCGCTTCCTACGCACGCCGGACGGGGCCGTGTGGACCCAGGGTGGCCTGACGTACCAGCTCTGGACCCGCTACCTGTCGGCGTTCGACAGTCTGCGGATCGTCGCCCGGGCCATGGACGTGGCAACCGCACCCGACGGGGCGGAGCGGGTCGACGGACCGGCCGTCGAACTCTGGCCCGTGCCGTACTACCTCGGTCCACGCCAGTACCTGCGCCGGCTGACCCGGATCCGGCGGGCGGTACGGGCGGCGGCAGCTCCGGCGGACGCGGTACTCCTGCGGGTACCGTCACCCATCGGCTCCCTGCTGGCGGCGGAACGTGACCGGCACGGCCTGCCGTACGCCCTCGAGGTCATCGCCGACCCGTACGACGTGTTCGCCCCCGGGGTGCTGCGTCATCCGCTGCGCCCCCTCTTCCGCCGGAGGTACACCGCGCAGTTGCGCCACCAGTGCGCGGCGGCGATCGGTGCGGCGTACGTGACCGACGCCTACCTGCAGGCGCGGTATCCGACCCGGATGTCCGCGACAGCCGCGTCGATACCGGAGGGACACTTCCCGGCCTCGGCCTACGTCGACCGCCCCCGGACCGTCGAACGGACCCGTGGGGCGGCCACGCTCATCTCGGTCGGCAGTCTCGAGCAGATGTACAAGGGGATCGACACCCTCGTCGAGGCGCTCGCCCGGCTCACCACGACGGATCCTCCGGTGCGGCTGGTACACGTCGGCGACGGCCGGTGCCTCCCCCGTCTCCAGCAGCTCGCCGCCCGGCTCGGCGTGGCGGACCGGGTGGTGTTCACCGGAACGCTCTCGGCCGGCGAGGCGGTACGTGACCAGCTCGACGCCGCGGACCTGTTCGTCCTCCCGTCCCGCACCGAGGGCCTACCCAGAGCACTGATCGAGGCGATGGCGCGCGGACTCCCCGCGATCGGCTCGACCGTTGGCGGAATCCCCGAGCTGCTGCCCGCCGACTACCTCGTGACCCCGGGCGACGTGCCCGGGCTGGCCGCGCTGATCCGACGCCTACTCGCGGATCCCGAGCGGCTGGCGGATGCCTCGGCGCGGAACCTCGCCCGGGCCCGCGACTACTCCGGCGAGGTGACAGGCCGGCGCCGCGCCACCTACTACGCCGAGGTACGGGCCGCGACCGAGCGGGCACATCGGGCTGGCGTTCCCGGCCCGGTCGCCGTCGGCTGAACGACGATCCGCGCGACAACGGCGGCGCCGGGTTGACTCCTCCCCCCGGCGCCACCGGCGCTCCCGGGGCCTCGCCTACCCGCTGGTCTGATGGGTCAGGATGGACCCGCCGTGCGCACCGGTGCGGCCCGGCACGGCGGCACCCTCGGACCCGGCGGACCGCCGACCCCGGATGAACCAGGACGCCGCCCAGAGGACGGAGAACTGGAGAGCGGCGGAGAGCAGCGATCCACGCAGGAGGATGATCAGATAGAACGGCAGAATCCAGTCCATCCCGGACGGCTTTCCGCCGAGCAGGCCGATCTGGACCATGCGGTCGTCGCGGCGGCGTACCCACCAGCCGAAGCCGAACATCCCGACGATCAGTAGCGGCCAGCCACCGTTGATCAGAAACTCCGCGATCAGCGGGGAGGAGATGTTGGTGAAGGGGTATCCCATCTGCTCGGCGATGTAACTGCCGGTGGCCGCCGGCTTCTCCGACCACCTGTCCCGGGGCACCCAGAACAGGGGGACGCCGAGCAACTGCCATCCCCATTCGATCCCGTTCCTGGCGATGATGTCGACCGAATTGCTGATCTGGATGACCGCGTCGAAGTCTCCCGAGGTCAACGCCTGCAACGGGGCGAAGCGAGTCTCCACGCCACCCTGCCGCCGGAACGCGTCGGCGAGCGGAAACAGCAGCGTGAGGCCGGCCAGGAAGGCGGAGGCGGAGGCTCGGACGCGCCACGGCGTGGCGTACGCGCCCAGTGCCGCCGCCATGCTGAGAATCACCGTGCCGCTGTAGTAGCGCGGGCTGCTGATCGGATTGACGGAGAACAGCAGGACGCAGCCGACGACGGCCAATAGTGCGTATCGCGGGGGTTCTCCCCGATCGGTGCGCTGGCGGTTGACTCCGAGCAGTCCGATGAAGACGACGAGCAGCGGCAGGGTGAAGACGGCCACCACGAAAGCGGTCAGCCCGTTACCCGGCCACCTGGCCACCTGGGCGGCCCACAGCTCCTCCCGGGTCAGTAGGACGGTGCCCGGGCCGACCCGGATCAGGTAGTACAGGTTCAGGAGCAGGCCGAGCGCGGCCAGATGGTGGATGCGCCGCTCGTCGACCAGGGGGGTGCGCGCCGGTGCGTCGGCGGTGGGTCCCCTGGCCGCCAACCGAATGCCGAGCATCGCGGCCGACGACCCGATCAGCACCGCCCACATGGCGTCGTCGTTGTAGGCGGTGTCGAACCAGGGGGTGGAGGTGGAGAACGTGGCGGTCTGGAACTGGACGAGGGCCGCGAGCCCGAGGAAGACATAGGTGAACGTCCAGAAGCTGAACTCCATGAGCCGCCGTTCGCCGATCCCGATCAGCCAGCCGAGCCGCGCGCCGACCAGCACGAGGACGCAGACCGCGAGCGCGGCGGGTGTTCCGCCGGCGCCGCTGGCGAGAAGGGCAGGGAACAGGCCACCGAGCAGCAACGCGAGGATCAGCGCACCCGCGAAGGCGCCGGGCGTTCGCGTACCCCGCTCCACCCTGGGCCTCCCACCTCACCGAACTGGTCCCCGAGCACGGGTGGCGAGCCGGACCAGTCCGTTCGCGTTTCCCGGCCGCCACGGTTTTAACGCCGGGAGACGGCACACGTAACGACCTCCGCTCCGGAGGTGCCCGGCCGATCGGCGAACCCGGTTTCGCTCCGGTACCGGCCCGGCGCCGTCCGGACCGCCGGCGGACGTCGACGACGGGCGCGTTGCGCGGCCGCCGCCCCGGCGAACGCGCAGCCGAGAAGGACACCCGGATAGAGCACCCCTTTGACGGCGCCGAGGGTGTCCGACCGGAAGCCGTAGGGCAGGGTGCTGGCAACCACGGCGTACAGCACGTTGATCGACCGACCGCCGAGCGGCGAGAACCTGGCATAGATCCATGCGATCAGTACACCCGCCACGAACGGCACGATGAACGCGCCCACCGTGCCGAAGTTGATGACTCCCTCGGCCGGCAGGCTGAACCCGTAGCCGGTGCTGTCGCTGGTGAGGCCGGAGCGGAGCCGGAACTGGAAGGCACCGGTGTCGACGGGCGGCCCGAAGATCGAGTTGGCCACCGGGCCGGGCAACTGTCGGATCAGGCCAGCGAAGATGGTGGCGCCGTCGAGGTACGGACCACCACTCATCAGGGTCGCGGTGATCCCCGTCGTGAAGGTCACCGAGCCGAGGTCCTGCACGAACGCCGAGGTGACCGGCACCGGGCGAGGGCCCAGGATGACGGTCACCCGGTAGAGCACGACGACGTACGCGAAGATCAGGATCGCGGAGAGTCCAAGGACGGCCCGGATGCTGGCACCCCGCCTCCTGGTCATGAAGACGAGAACTGCTATCAGGATGGCGAGCGCCGAATGTCGCTGGCCGTTCAGCCCGCTCAACGCCACGAGGGCAGCCACCAGGCTGCCCTCGGAGACCGACAGCACGCTCTTGCCCTGCTGGAAGCGGGCCACGAGGATCAGGATCACCGCCGTCAGCCCGAGGATCACGTTCACCACCGAGATGCTGTCCATGAGGGTGACGGTGTCCTGCCCGATGCCGCGGGTGAGCACGGCCTTGTTGAGGTAGTTGTGGGCGGCGAACCCCAGCGGCACGAGGATGATGACCATTCCCGCCCGCTCCAGGAGCCGGGGGTCGATCGCGTCGTCGGCGAGCGCGACCCGGCGGGCGAACGGGATCGCGGCGCCGAGCGTGAAGCCGAGCACCGCCAGCGCCATGAGTTGCGGCGATTCCGGGGCGATGAGCGACGACTCGAGGTAGCCGAGGTCGATATCCGAGAGCGAGAGCCACAGCGGTGGGGCAAGGCATGCCACGGCCACATAGATCGAGGGGAAGAGGAGGGGGTGAAACGGGTCCACGTGGCCCGCCAGGCGGGAGCGCCGACAGCCCACGACGGCACCGAGGGCGGCCACCGCCACGGCCGCCGCGAATACCATGATCTGGAATGAGCCCTGCACGACCGCCACAATAAACACAAAATGGACAGCCACCGGCCGCGTCGACAAAGTTGTCCGCCGAGCGGTACCGCGGCCCGGCCCGGAAAAACGTTGAGAAAACTTCGGCAAAAAACGTTTCCCGCACGCAATTCACGGATTCCCGTGACCTTTGGCCTATCCGGAAGTTAACTCCGGTGCCGACGGGACGACACGACACGCTCCTGGCACCGCCGGTCGACGGTCGTGCACAAGCCAGGAAAGGCCAAAGACGAGATGATCATCTATATCCTGGAATGCCCGACGCCGCACCACACCCCGACCCTCAACCGACTGCACCGCACATTGTCCGAGGACGTTCGAGTCTTCTATCTCTTCGGTCCGGACAAGACGCGGGGCTGGGGCGACGTCGCCATCGAACACCAATGCGAGGTCCTCGACAACCCGCGCGCCTGGCTCGCCCTGAGCCGGATGCTGTTGGCGCCCGGGCTGCGGGTGGTGTGCGTGTTCGGCTATCGCGGTACCGCGAGGATCATGGCGATCCTCCTGGCCCGACTCCGCCGACTCCCCCTGGTGCTGCGCGCCGCCGCGAACGTGCATCTCGAACTGCCCCGGTCGCCCGCCCGGCGGCTCGCCAAGCGCTGGTACCTGCGTACGTTGCTCGGGCAGCCGGAGGTGTGGACGATCGGCTCGGCTAACGCCGCCTACTGGAAGTCGTTCGGCCTGCACCGACACCATCTGATCCCGTACTCCCTGCCTCGGCTGCCCGACGGCGCGGCGGACGCACCGGCCCTGCGGGAACGGCTGGGGTTGCAGGGACGGTTCGTCTTCGCCTTCGTCGGGCGGCTCGATCCGGTCAAGGGTCTGGACGACCTGTTGACGGCGTACGACACGGTTCGCACCCGGACGCCGACCGGTGCCACCGCCCTGGTGATCACCGGGCAGGGCCCGTTGGAACCGGAGATCCGCCGCTACGCGCAGCGGCACGACGACTGCCACTTCCTCGGATCGATGCCGCAGCACAAGGTCGGTTCGGTGTACGCCGCAGCCGATGTCTTCGTGCTGCCGTCGACCTACGAACAGTGGGGCTGGGTGGTGAACGAGGCGCTCGGCTTCGGCACCAGGATCATCGTCTCCGACGTGGTCGGCGCCGCCGACGATCTGTGCACCGACGCGACGGGCCGACGGTGCCGCCCCGGCGACCCGGCGAGTCTCGCCGAGGCGATGCTGGCAGAGTTCGCGATGGGGCCGCACCGGGCCCCCCGGCTGGCCCCGGTCAACATCGCCGACTCCATGGCGGAGCGACTGCGCGACCTCGCGCCGCTCCGGCAGCCGATGCCGACCCTTGAGAAATCCTGACCAACTCGCCGGGATGCCTCAGACCCCGCAGCCCCCGGTGCCCGCGCACTCCACCCGATCCGAAAGCTCCGCACCCGGCGGCGCCCCGCCGGGGACGGATCGGAGGAAGCCCGCGGGCGTGCGCCGCAACACCATCATCGCCTCGTCCTCCAGCATCATCAACGGAGGGCTGAACGCGGTGATGCTGGCGGTCAGCGCGCGCCAGGGTGAGACCGCGGAGATCGCCGCGTACACCCTGATGACCGCGATCCTCGCCTGGGTCGCGATCGCGACGGCGGGAGGTTCGTCGCTCCTCTACGCCACGGGTGACGAGTCGGAGCGGCAGGCGGTCCGCAGCCAACGTCTGCTCATCGCCGTGCCGAGCCTCATCGCCGCCACCGCGCTGGTCACGATCGCCTACACCGGCCGCGGCTACAGTCCGGTCTCCCTGGCCGCGGCAGGCGTGGCGTTGATCGGCAACAGTCTCTTCGAGCTGCAGTCCGCCGATCTGGTCCGGCAGTTGCGGTTCGTCCTGGGGGCTGTGGCGGTCTGTGGGGGGAAGATCGTCGCGCTCGCGCTCGTCCTCACCGGTACGCCGCTCACGATCGCACTCGCCGTGATGTCGGTCGCGCAGTTCGTCATCGTCGAGACACTGCTGTGTCGGGGCTCCCTCCGGCGACCAGCGATGTGGCACACGCTCTCCGCCCGGCTGGCCGCACGGGCGTTTCTGATGAACCGGCAACTGTTCGTCGTCGGCATCACGAACGTCTTCACCTGGCGCGGCCCGAGCACCGTGCTGTCGCTGGCGGCCCCGCCACAGGTGGTCGGCGAGTTCGGCGCCATCGTCGGCGGCATCCAGGCGCTCTCCGCGGTGTTCCACGACGGCCTGCGGGTGCCGATGGCGATCCGGACCCGCCGCCGCCACAACCTGGGACCGACCAGCGGGACGAGCCGGGACGGCGAGGTGATGGTCGTGGCCGCGTCCATCGTCGCCGCCGTCACGGTGATGATCGCGGCCCCGTGGATCACCACGGAAGTACTCGCCCTGCCCAGCCCGGAGGCAGCCACCTGGCTGCGACTCCTCGCCCTCTCGCTGCCCTTCCTGACGATCGTGTCCGCGATGAACCTCAACCGCATCGGCGACGGCGACTACCGTGCGGCCACCCGGCTGTCCCTACTCCTCGCCGTCCTCACGGCTCTTCTCCTGGCTGGACAGTTTCCGGGCTTCGACGCGCTGTCCGCCGCTCGTACCCACCTGGGAGCTGCGGCGGTGACCCTCGGCATCCTCGCCGGCCTGGCGGCGTACGGGTACGTGCGGCGGGTCAGGTCGGGAGCAACCGGCCGCCTGATCCAGGATCGCCGGCGGCCGGGCGGGTCCGGTTCCCCGACCACCGGCGAGGGTCTCCGGGAGCACCCGGAGGAGGCCAGAAGGTGAATCAGAAATCGTATTCCTAATACCGCCAGAACTGGTGTGAATAGTTTGCTCTCGGAAAAACATGAAACATCGGGTGTTCGGGTCAATCAAGCACTAAATATGTAGGAGCCGCCAGAAGGTGCCGCATCGGCCGGTCGCGTCGGCCCAGACCCGCATGAGGGAGCCAGTACATGTCGCTCACCGCAGAGACTCCGCGCCCCGTTCTCACACCCCCGGTGCGACGGCAGGCATGGCGTCGGACGGTCGCGCTGATCGCCAGTGACACGGCCGCGTGGATCGCCGGATTCACCGTGGCCGCGTGGGCGCGTTACGAACTGGCCCTCACCGCGGGCGCTCTCGTCCGGGTCTGCGCCGTCGGACTGATCGCCGGCATCCTGCATGTCGTGGCGTCATGGCTCTGCCGCCGCTACTGGGGACGGTATCCGCTGGGTAGCCTGCCGGAGGTCCGGGTGCTGGCGTACACCGCCATGGGCACCGCCGCGCTGCTCCTGACCGGCCTGCTGCTCCTGACGGAGCGGCCGATCCCCGCCAGCGTGCCGCCGGTCGGCGGCACCGTGGCCCTGCTCGGCATGTTGTCCCTCCGGATGGCCTACCGCTACCACCGCGACCGGTCGCTGCGCCCCACCATTCCCTCGGCCACCCCGGTCCTGCTGTTCGGGCTCGGTTCGGCCGGTCAGGCGCTGCTACGCGCCATGGTCAGCGACCCGCGCAGCCGGTACCTGCCGGTCGGGCTGCTCGACGACGACCCTGACAAGCAGCACCTGCGCCTGGACGGCGTCCGGGTGCGTGGCGGGCGCCGCGAGATCGCCGTCGCCCTCAGGGAGTCCGGCGCCAGCACCGTCATCTTCTCGGTCGCCAACGCGGACGCCGAGCTGATCCGGGAGGTCCGGGCCGCCACCCTGGCCGCCGGCGCCGCCTTCAAGGTCCTTCCGCCGGTACGTGAGCTGGTCGACCGGCAGATCAGCGTGACCGACGTACGGGACGTGGACATCAACGACCTGCTCGGCCGCAGGCACGTGGTCGCGAACCTACAGAGCGCCGACACCGGTCTCACCGGCCGGCGCATCCTCGTGACCGGCGCCGGCGGCTCTATCGGCTCGGAGCTGTGCCGACAGATCGCCCAGGCCGATCCCGCCGAGCTGATCATGCTCGACCGGGACGAGTCCGCACTGCACAGTCTGCAGATGTCGATCTCCGGCCGCGCCCTGCTGGACAGCTCCGAGTTGATCCTCGCCGACCTGCGCGACGCCGCCCGAATCACCCGCATCATGACCGAGCGCCGCCCGGACATCGTGTTCCACGCGGCCGCGCTGAAGCACCTGCCCCTGCTGCAACAGCACCCCGGAGAGGCCGTCCAGACCAACGTGTGGGGCACGCTCGCAGTCCTGGAGGCGTGTCGGGGAGTGGCCAGGTTCGTCAACATCTCGACCGACAAGGCCGCCAACCCGATAAGCGTTCTCGGTTACTCCAAGCGGATCACCGAACGGCTGACCGCGTACGCCGCGCAGAACTCCGCCGGGACATTCCTCAGCGTCCGCTTCGGCAATGTTCTGGGCAGCCGTGGATCCGTGGTCACCGCGTTCCGGGCGCAGATCGAGGCGGGACTGCCGATCACCGTCACCCATCCGGACGTGACCCGCTATCTCATGACCGTGCAGGAGGCGGTGCACCTGGTGCTCCAGGCCACGGCGATCGGCCGCGACGGTGAGGCCCTCGTACTCGACATGGGCAGGCCGGTCCGCATCGACGACGTCGCCCGGCAGCTCGCCGCCCAGACGCCGAAGCCGCCCCAGATCATCTACACCGGTCTGCGCCCCGGCGAGAAGCTGCACGAGGACCTGTTCGGCTCGGGCGAGGTCGACGTGCGGCCGCTGCACCCGCTGATCTCCCACGTCCCGGTACCGGCGCTGCACCCGGCCGAGGTGACCGCGCTCGACCCGCACGCCGACCCGGACAAGGTGATCGAACACCTCGCCCGGCTCTCCGCCCAGCCGGACCAGGGCACCCGGATCGGCGCGCCGGAGGTGCCGACCACCCCCGGTCAATGGACCTCGACGTTCCCCTCACCGTGAGACGGTCGGGAAACAGACAAATCGCTGGCGAGTCGCAGAGCACCGGACAAAAATTCAGGTGAATTACCGCATATCGGGGTGCTGACACTTCAGGGTCCAGCGCCGACGACGACGCGCACGACAGCCTTGACCCCCGATTCCGGGAGTACCTGATTGTGGCTAAAAGCATTGGATTGGTCGGATTTGGTTACTGGGGCACTAATATCGCCCGCAATCTCGACAAGCTGGCAGGTCCCCGCTGGCGCTATCTCGTCGACCCGGTCCCGGAGCGGCGGCTCGCCGCCGCGGAACTCTATCCGCGGGTCCGGACCACCGACGATCTGGACGAGGCACTGGACGACGACGAGGTGGCCGGCATCCTCATCGCCACCCCGGCACCCAGCCACGCCGCACTGACCCGGCGGGTCCTCGACGCGGGCAAACACGTCTTCGTCGAGAAGCCGCTGGCGATGTCGGTCGCCGACGCGGTCACGCTGGCCGAGACCGCCGACCGGAACGGGCTCGTCCTGATGGTCGGACACACCTTCGAGTACGTCCCGGCGGTGGAGCGGATGCGCGAGTACATCCGGTCCGGCGAGATCGGCGAGCCCCTGCACCTGCACTCGCAGCGGCTCAACCTGGGACGCATCCAGAGCGACCTGCACAGCTTCTGGTCGATCGGCCCGCACGACGTCTCCATCGCCAACTACCTGCTGGGTACCGAACCGCGCTGGGTCGCCGCCCAGGGCGGCCGGTACCTGCACGACGGCGTCGAGGACGTCGTCTTCGTCACCGTCGGCTATCCCGGAGACGTCGTCGCACACATGCATGTGAGCTGGCTGGACCCGGCCAAGACCCGCCGCACGACCGTGGTCGGTACCCGCCGGATGCTGGTCTACGACGACCTGCTGCCCGGGGCCCGGCTCACCGTCTTCGACAAGGGCGCGGAGCCGCTGGAGCCGGACCGGCACGGGGTACGGCGGTACCGGCTCCGTGACGAGGCGACCCACGTGCCGGAGCTCTCCACAACCGAGCCGCTCGCCCGGGAACTCGCCCACTTCCTCGACTGTGTCCGCACCGGCACCCGGCCCCGCACCGACGGCTGGAACGGGGCCCGGGTCGTGGCGGTGCTGGAGGCGGCCGACGCCTCGCTCCGGGCCGGTGGCGCCACCGTCTCCGTGCCGCCGATCGAGGTACCGCCGATCGCCCCGCCCCGGTTTGGGTACCCGCAACCCGACCTGACCCCCGCCATCCCCTGAGCCCGGTCACCGCCGCGCCATCCGCCCCGGCACTCTCGCCGGCCGGCGCGGGTAGCGGCCCGCCATCCGTACCGAACAGGAGCCCGCATGTCTCGAATTCCCCTGGTCGACCTGGCCGCCTCGTACGACCGGCACCGGCACGCGATCGAGCCGGCCGTCCGGACCGTGCTGGCAGAGACCCGGTTCATCCTCGGACGGGAGGTCGGTGAGTTCGAGGCGGCGTTCGCCGAGTTCTGCGGCACCCGGCACGCCGTCGGCGTCTCCTCCGGCACCGCGGCGATCCATCTGAGCCTCGCCGCGCTCGGCGTCGGACCCGGTGACGAGGTGGCGGTGCCGGCGCACACCTTCGTCGCCACGGCGGAGCCGGTGACCTGGCTCGGCGCCCGGCCACGCTTCGTGGACGTCGACCCCGCGACCGGCAGCATGGATCCCGACGGGCTCAAGGCGGTCATCGACCGGGTGCGGGCCGTCGTCCCCGTCCACCTGTACGGGCTCCCCGTCGACCTCGATGCGATCGGTGCGCTCGCCCGGGACGCCGGGGTGCCGTTGATCGAGGACGCCGCCCAGGCTCACGGGGCCGAGTTCGTACACGACGACGGATCGGTGGTCCGCGCCGGGGCGTACGGCCGGATCGGCTGCTTCTCCTTCTATCCCGGCAAGAACCTGGGGGCGTTCGGCGACGCCGGAGCGGTCACCACCTCGGATCCGACCCTCGCCGACACGATCCGACGCCTCTCCGACCACGGCCGCGTCAGCAAGTACGAGCACCTCACCGTCGGCTACGCGGCACGTCTGGACACGCTCCAGGCAGCCGTACTCGGGGCGAAGCTGCGCACGCTGCGGGAGGACAACCAGCGGCGGCGCGACCTCGCGGCCGGGTACCGGTCCCGGCTGTCCGGGGTGGGTGACCTGGTCCTGCCGGCGGAGCCGGCGAACCGGCGCAGCGTCTACCACCTCTTCGTACTCCGCACCCGGCACCGTGACGGGTTGCTGGCGCACCTTCGGGACGCGGGCATCGGCGCCGGGGTGCACTACCCGATCCCGTTGCACCTGCAGCCCGCGTACGCCTCGCTCGGTCACCGACCCGGCGACCTGCCGGCGACCGAGGCGTGGGCCCGGGAGTGCCTCTCGCTGCCGATCTACCCCGAACTTCCCGACGAGCACCTGGAGACCGTGGCGGCCGAGGTCCGCCGCTACTTCGAGACCGCCGGCTGACCCGGCCGGTGCGGCACACCGCTGCCCGTCGGGCGAGACCAACCCGCCGTCCGCTCGTTGAGCCATACGTCCCGACGGTCGGTCACGTCCGCCGGGGCGTCGGAGAAGTCAGCCAGGACAGCTAGGAGGGGCGGTGCGCACGATCCGGCACTGGACACCGCGCTACGTGGTCGGTCGCGCCCGCAGCGAGTTCTACCGGCGGACCCACCCGGGCATTCCCTGGCTCACGCCCCGGGCCGTCGAGACCCTGGACAGGATGCTCGTCCCGACCGACCATGGCCTGGAGTTCGGCTCAGGTTCGAGTACGGTCTGGTTCGCCCGCCGGGTCAGCCATCTGATCAGCGTGGAACACGACGCGGCGTGGCACGACAAGGTCTCACTCGAACTCAAGAAGCACTCGCTGACCAACGTCGACTACCGGTTCGCCCCGCTCGACGTGCCGCCGGAACTCGGCGATCAGAGCGAGTACGCCCGGGTGCTGCTCGAACTCCCCGACGGCTGTCTCGACTTCGTCCTCGTGGACGGCAGGTACCGGGACCACTGCGCATGGTTCGCGTTGTCGAAGCTCGCCTCGGGCGGACTGCTGATCATCGACAACGTGAATCGGTATCTCCCCTGCGACTCGCACGCGCCCGCCTCCCGCCCGCACGGAGCCGGACCCGACGGCCGGGTCTGGACCACTGTGCACCGGAGCATCCGCGGGTGGCGCACCATCTGGACGACGGACGACGTGGCGGACACCGCCATCTTCGTGAAGCCCTAGCCCGGTGTGGTCGGGCGTCGTCGCCCGATTTGACAACGTCCTCCCCGTCGCGCCTCGACTACAATGAGCCGCAACCACGTCACCCGGCCATCCACGGGGAGGGATAACGATGAGCCTGGTTGGTCCGCCGGTCGGCGCGGCGGCCCGCGCGATCGGGGCGGCAGCCGCCGCCGTCATCGGCCAGATCAACGTCGAGATCGACGGTCTGGCGAGCGTTGCGGCGGCAATGCGCGAGGAACTCAAAGAGGGCTACCGCACCCAGGTCCCGCCGGTGCACGACGCCATGCAACAGGGCGCCACCATCGGCGACCGGCTGGAGGGTGACGACTGGCTGCACCTGCAGGACCGCTACGACGAGTGCATCCGCAAGAGCCTGGCGGCACTGGTCAACCTGGACAAGGGAACCCAGGCGGTGGCACGGGCGGCGGAGCAGATCGCCGCCAACTACCGTGGCTCCGACGCGTTCGCCCAGGCAACGGTGGGCGACGTGCACGAGGTCCTGCCGCCGACCGAGCAGACCCGGCCGGGGCCGGGCGGGAACCCGACCGGACCCACCCCGGGGACGGGAGGCGACGGCAATGGCTGAGGCGTACATCCCGCACCTGTGGCAACTGGTCGAGGCGGCGCGGCAGAGGCTCCAGCCGAGCCGGGAGCAGGTAGCGGCCTGGGAGCGGGCGTCCAGCATGCTGACCGGACACGCCGCCAGGTTGCAGAACTGCCGTAACCAGCTCGCCACGCTGTGGCCGCCGGAGCAGAACGCGGCCTCGGCGGCGTACATGGCCGAACTGGACCGGCTGATCGAGGCGAGCCGGCAGACGTCGACTGCGGCCCAGAGCAACGCCACGCACATCGGGCACGTGGCGGACGCCATCGAACAGGCGCGGACCAAGCTGGAGCCGATCTACCGGGAATACCTGGAGAACGAACGGAAGCTGGCCGACTACCAGCGGCAGGTGGAACTGGCTGGCGACATCGGCGGGACGGCGGGCGGAGCCGCCGCGTCGCGCTTCGGGCTGACCGCCCTGGGCCAAAAGGCCGGGGACTTCCTCGGCGAGGGCGCGATGAAGGTGCTCACCGACCCGCCGGTCAGCGACGCCCAGCAGGCGGCGCTGGTCGCCCGGGCCCGCGCGGTGCAGTCGGAGCTGGACGGCGCGGCGCGGGACGGCGGCGGCCGGATCCAACCGCCACCGGAGTACGTTCCGCCGCCCGTATCGCGGGGTGACGATGCCCGGCAGTTCGATGACGACGACGCGGACTCGATGGTGCGACCGCCCATCGTCCCCCCACCCGCGCGCCGCCGGCCCCCGGAGCCTTCCCGCCCCGGCTTCGTCGACGGAGCTCCACCGTTGACCCCGGACGGCGAACTGCCGCCGGAACTGGTCACCCTGCCCGCCCCGGTGGACGACGGTCCGAGCCTGACCGGTATCGCGCCGCCGCCGATCACCGCCCCGCCGCCACCCGTGGCTCCGGTTCCGCCCGGACCACCGGTCGGTGCGCCGCCGCCGGTTCCACCGGTCGCACCGCCGACCATCGGTGTGCCGCCCGGCAGGGGGCCGGGCCTGGGTCCCGGTCTCGGTGGCGGACCGCGCGGCAGTGGCCCCGGCGGGTCGGGCAAGATCGGTCCCCTCGGTTCCGGGCCGGCCGGCGTACCACCCGGCGGGGTGATCGGTGCCCGCCCCGGCGGTGGCGCCGGGGTACCCGGCGGCGCAGCCCGCCCCGCGGGCATACCGCGGGGAGTGAATCCCGTCGGCGGCGTCATCGGGCCGCAGGGTGCTCGGCCCGGAGTGGCCGGCGGTGCGCGGCCGGGCCCGACCGGTGGGCTCGGGGCCGGCGCGGCGGGAGCGAAGGCGGGCACCCGCCGGCCCGCCACGGGCGGCGGGACCAGCGTGCCCGGCGCGACCGGCGGCGCCCGCGGCCGTGGCGACCGGGACGAACCCGAGCAGCGGCACTGGGATCCCGACAACCCGTGGGAGGTGGAGCAGGGCGTCACCCCGGAGATCGAGCCGAACCGGGAGGTCAGCCGGCACGAGCCCGGTGCCCCGACGCTCGGGAAGGACCGGTGAGCCGAGGCGCCCGGTTCCACGCACGGCTGCCGCGCCTTGGCGCGGCAGCCATCTGCGGTCTGCTCGTGACACTGGTCGGCGCCCCGCCGGCAGCGGCGGACGCCGCCCGGGACCGGCAGTGGCACCTGAAGGCCCTCGACGTCGCACAGGCGCACCGGATCACCGAGGGTGCCGGGGTGGTGGTGGCGGTGCTCGACACCGGGGTACGCGGTGACCACCGAGACCTGATTGGCAACGTGCTGCCCGGGGTAGACGTGACCGGCGCGGACACCGACGGCCGACAGGACACCGACGGGCACGGTACGGCGATGGCAGGCCTGATCGCCGGGCACGGGCGCGGTCCGGGCCAGGCCGACGGCGTGCTCGGAATAGCCCCCAAGGCCAAGGTCCTGCCAGTCCGCGCTATGCGTACGAAGTACGGTGCCGGCGCCGACCTGCCCCGGGCCATCCGGGAGGCGGTCCAGCGCAAGGTCGGGGTGGTGTCGCTGTCGCTCTCCGGGGGCGCTGGCGACGATCTGAGACAGGCGGTCCAGGAAGCCCTCGCCGCCGACGTCGTGCTGGTGGCCGCCGCCGGAAACCGGCCGGACGACGCCTTCATCGGCTATCCGGCCGCGTTCCCTGGAGTACTCGCCGTCGGCGCCACCGGGCGGGACGGGAAGCTTGCCCCGATCAGCGTCACCGGTGACGCGGTCGGCCTGGTCGCACCCGGGGTGGACATCGCCTCCACCAGCCGGACCGGGGCCTACCAGTCGAGCAACGGGACGAGCAATTCCACGGCGATCGCCGCCGGGGCCGCCGCACTGGTCCGGGCGAGATATCCGGACCTCTCCGCGGCCGAGGTGGTGCACCGGCTCACCGCGACCGCCACCGATCGGGGCGCTCCCGGACGGGATCCCGAGTACGGCCACGGAGTGCTCGACCTCGTCGACGCGCTGACCGCCGAGGTCGAGCCGGCCGGTGCGCAGCCCAGCCCCGGCACCGGACCGACGGCCACTGCCGACGGGACGTCACCGGCCGTGGCCGCACCCCCGCCGGGCGACGGCCCGACCGGACTCCGGCTCAGCCCCGCCGCGTACGCCATCGGCGGGCTATGCCTGCTGGTGGTCCTGGCCGGTGCCGGCGTACTCGGCTGGTTGCTGGTGCGCGCCCGGCGCCGTCCCCGGACCCACGGCGGGACGCCGGATCCCTATCCGCCGTCGGGTGGATATCCGGGCGGCTATCGCCCGCCTGGGCAGTCGCGCCCACCGGGGATTCCCGGCGGGCCGCCGCACGGCGGATAGCCGGTCGGCAGCGGCGGGGCCACCCTCGGGCGACGGGCTGGCCGGGGCTCGGCCGGCGCCGCCGACCGGGGTGGGCGTACCGTCCTGCAGATGCGACAGGACGGGGCCGGCGACTGGGCGGAGCAGCGACGGCAGGCGATCACCGCCCGGGCACTGGCCGACCGGCGACGTCGGGAGACGGAGCACGAGGAGGCCCGGCGGCTCGTCGCGGCGTTCGTCGCGCAGGCCCGGAAGCGCGGGCTGCGGCAGGCCAGGCTGACCGCGCTCGCCTACAACGGCCGTACCCGATATCGCACCGGCCTCACCGGCTGGTACCTGGACCTGGCCCGGATCCACGCGGTCGACGACGCCGGAAACTACTACCTGCTGATGATGCCGGCCAGCGTACGCGCCCGGTTCACCGGTGCGACGCCCCGGCCGCAGCCGCCGAAGCTGATCCTCGGTGAGGGCGGGCCGGACGGGCAGTCGATGCCGCTGGCGGCGCTGTTGCGCAAACGGCTCGACGCCGGTGACGGCTGGCCCGGGACCGGGGCACCGCCGGAGCCGGGCTGACCCCGGCCGACGGAACACCCCTGCCCGGTCCGGCAGCGCCGAGGCAGGCCCGGCAGCGCCCTCCGGGCGCGACCATCCAGGTCAGCCGGCCTTCAGCACCTCGCTGATCAGCGTCTCCGCCTCCTCCTGGAGCCGGCCGAGGTGCTCCGGCCCCCGGAAGGACTCCGCGTAGATCTTGTAGACGTCCTCCGTACCGGACGGGCGGGCGGCGAACCAGCCGGACTGGGTGACGACCTTCAGCCCGCCGATCGCCGCGCCGTTGCCCGGTGCCTCGGTCAGGGTGGCGGTGATCGGCTCCCCGGCCAGTTCGGTGGCGGTGACCTGGTCCGGGGAGAGTCGCCCGAGCACGGCCTTCTGGTCCCGGTCGGCCGGCGCGTCGATCCGGGCGTAGGCCGGCTCGCCGAACCGGGACACCAGGTCGGCGTAGTGTTCGCTCGGCGTCCGCCCGGTCACCGCGATGATCTCGGCGGCCAGCAGGCAGAGCAGGATGCCGTCCTTGTCGGTGGTCCAGGTCCGGCCGTCGCGGGCCAGGAACGAGGCTCCCGCACTCTCCTCGCCGCCGAACCCGACCGAGCCGTCCAGCAGCCCCGGCACGAACCACTTGAAGCCGACCGGGACCTCCAGCAGTTTCCTGCCCAGGTCGGCGGCGACCCGGTCGATCATGGACGAGGAGACCAGGGTCTTGCCGACCGCGGCGTCGGCGGGCCAGTCGGGCCGGTTGCCGAACAGGTAGGAGATGGCCACCGTCAGGTAGTGGTTCGGGTTCATCAGGCCGCCGTCCGGGGTGACGATGCCGTGCCGGTCGGCGTCGGCGTCGTTACCGGTGGCGACCTGGTAGTCGGCGCGCCGGGCGATCAGCGAGGCCATCGCGTGCGGGGACGAGCAGTCCATTCGGATCTTGCCGTCCCAGTCCAGGGTCATGAACCGCCAGGTCGGGTCCACCAGCGGGTTCACCACGGTCAGGTCCAGGCCGTGCCGGTCGGCGATCTCGCCCCAGTAGGCCACGCTGGCCCCACCGAGTGGGTCCGCGCCGATCCGCACCCCGGCGGCCCGTACCGCCGCGAGGTCGAGCGCCGAGGGCAGGTCGTCGACGTACTCGGCGAGGAAGTCGTACCGCCCGGTGGTGTCGGCGGCCCGCGCCCGGGCGTACGGGATCCGTCTGACCCCGCGCACTCCCTCGGCCAGCAGCGCGTTCGCCCGGTCCTGGATCCACCTGGTCGCGTCGGTGTCGGCCGGGCCGCCGTGCGTCGGGTTGTACTTGAACCCACCGTCCGACGGCGGGTTGTGCGACGGGGTGATCACGATCCCGTCGGCGAGTCCGCTGGAGCGCCCGGTGTTGTGCCGGAGCACGGCGTGCGACAGTGCCGGGGTCGGGGTGTAGCCGTCCCGGCTGTCGACCAGCACCGTCACCTCGTTGGCTGCCAGCACCTCCAGCGCGCTGACCAGGGCCGGCTCGGAGAGCGCGTGCGTGTCGCGGGCCAGGAAGAGCGGCCCGTCGACACCCCGGTCCCGCCGGTATTCACAGGTCGCCTGGGTGATCGCCAGGATGTGCCGCTCGTTGAACGCGGCCCGCAGGCTCGAACCACGGTGCCCCGAGGTGCCGAACGCGACCTGCTGCGCCGGGTCGGCCGGGTCCGGCTGCTCGGCGTAGTACGCGGTGACGAGCCGGGGCACGTCCACCAGGTCCTCGGGCTCGGCAGGCTGGCCGGCGCGGGCGTGGACCGACATGTGACCTCCTTCTGGCACGGGCACGGGCACGGGCACGGGCGGGCGGAACCCGTCGGCTCCGCCCGTGCGCTGGCCGACGGGTCAGGGCTCGACGCGTTCTCCCTTGCCGACGACCACGATCCCACGGTCGGAGACCGTGTACCGCTCACGGTCGCGGTCCAGGTCGACGCCGAGTTCCGCGCCCTCCGGCACCACCACGTTCTTGTCGAGGATGGCGTTGCGGACGACGGCGTGCCGGCCGATCTCCACTCCCTCCATCACCACCGAGCCTTCCACGTGGGCCCAGGAGTGCACCCGGACATTCGGCGAGACGACCGAGTTCTCCACCAGCGCGCCGGAGATCACCACGCCCGGGGAGATCATCGAGTCCACCGCCCGACCGACCCGCTCCTCCAGGCCGTGCACGAACTTGGCGGGCGGCCACGGCGGGTGGTCGGTGTAGATCGGCCACTCGTAGTTGTAAAGGTTGAAGACCGGGTGTACGGCGATCAGATCCATGTGCGCCTCGTAGAACGAGTCCAGTGTCCCCACGTCCCGCCAGTACGCCCGGTCCCGGTCGGTGCTGCCCGGCACCTCGTTGTCCCGGAAGTCGTAGACGTTCGCCTCGCCCCGCTCGACCAGCATCGGGATGATGCTGCCGCCCATGTCGTGCTTGCTGGCCCGGTCGGCCGCGTCGGTCTCCACCGCCTCACAGAGGACCCCGGTGGTGAAGACGTAGTTGCCCATCGACGCATAGACCTCGTCGGGGGCGTCCGGCAGGCCCCTCGCGTCGGTCGGCTTCTCGCGGAACGCCTGGATCCGCCGGCCGTCCGCGCCGACCTCGATCACGCCGAACTGGTCGGCGGCGGCGAGCGGCTGGCGGATGCCGGCGACCGTCACCCCGGCACCGGAGGAGATGTGCTGCTCCAGCATCTGCCGGGGGTCCATCCGGTAGATGTGGTCGGCGCCGAACACGATGACGTAGTCCGGCTGCTCGTCGTTGATCAGGTTGAAGCTCTGGTAGATCGCGTCCGCGGAACCGGCGAACCACCATGGTCCGCGCCGCTGCTGGGCCGGCACCGGTGTCACGTAGTTGCCGAGCAGGTTCGACATCCGCCAGGTCTTGGTGACGTGCCGGTCCAGCGAGTGCGACTTGTACTGGGTCAGCACGACGATCTTCAGGAACCCGCCATTGGCCAGGTTGGACAGCACAAAATCGATCATGCGGTACATGCCGCCGAACGGGACGGCAGGTTTCGCCCGGTCGGCGGTCAGGGGCATCAGGCGCTTGCCCTCTCCCCCGGCCAGGACGATCGCGAGCACCTTGGCTGACATGTCCCGACCGTAACGGAGCCGGCAGCCCACCGCACGGGGCTCGTCTGCTTCGTTCCGCCAAGATCTTCAACTGCCCGATCCGACCGGCTCCGTGGTTCCGGCCTTCCTGCGGGCCGCTACCGGCCGAGTGCCTCG
This sequence comes from Plantactinospora sp. B6F1, assembly GCF_040120695.1. Classification (NCBI taxonomy): domain Bacteria; kingdom Bacillati; phylum Actinomycetota; class Actinomycetes; order Micromonosporales; family Micromonosporaceae; genus Plantactinospora; species Plantactinospora sp. B6F1. The sequence continues at coordinate 111,575 of NZ_JBEEAC010000011.1, forward strand.
GCGGCCGCCTCGGCGACCCGGTCGGCCAGTACGCCGAGGAGTCGGGAGTCGAGTCGCCACTGCTGCCAGTAGAGCGGGACCTCGACCACCGCCGCCGGGTCGATCGGCACCAGGCTGCCAGCCGGATAGCGGTCGCTCTGCTGCGGCGGCAGCATCCCCCAGCCGAGCCCGAGCCGGATCGCCTCCGGGAAGTCCCCGGAGGACGGGACGTAGTGGCGGGGCGGGTTCCAGACTCGGCGGGACCGCTGCCTCAGGTAGCGCTCCTGGAGGTCGTCGCGGCGGTCGAAGACCAGCATCGGGGCGCGGGCCAGCGCCTCCGGCGTCGGACCGTCCGGCAGCCAGGTCCGGACGAATTCGGGACTGGCCATCGGGTGGTAGCGCATCCGGCCGAGCGGGCGTACCGCACAGCCCTGCACCGGCCGGGACTGCGAGGTGATCGCCGCCATCGCCGTACCCTGGCGGAGCAGTTCGACGGAGTGGTCCTGGTCCTCGCGGTAGACGTCAACGCAGATCCGCTCGCGGGCGGCCGCCGCCATCGCCGGGAGCACCCAGGTGTTCAGCGAGTCGCCGTTGACCACGATCGGAATCCGGCTGAACTCCGCCGGTTCGGCCGGGTCCTGCCCCAACTCCCGGAGGGTGTCCGTGGCGAGCAGCTCGACCTGGCGGGCCAGCCGGAGCACGACCTGCCCGGAGCGGGTGGGCCGGGCCGGCTTGCCGCGCTCGACCAGCACCCGACCGACGGCGCTCTCCAGCGCCTTCATCCGCTGGCTGACCGCCGAGGGGGTGATGTGCAACCGCCGGGCCGCCGCCTCGAAGGAGCCGTGGTCGACCACTGTGACGAAGGTGCGGAGCTGCTCGAACTGGAGGTCCATGCTAAGCAAGGCTAATGAATCATAAGAAAGATTAGCTGGAGTGGTCCGGCGGACCTGCCTAGGGTCGGTCCGTGATCCTCTCCTCCACCGCCACCCCGACCGGGGTGCTGCCGGTACTCGCCACCGGGTTCGGTGTCGGCCTCTCCCTGATCGTGGCGATCGGCGCCCAGAACGCGTACGTGCTCCGCCAGGGCGTACGCGCCGAGCACGTACTGCCGATCGTGGCGATCTGCGCCGTCTCGGACGCGGTACTCATCCTGGCCGGCATCACCGGGATCGGGGCGGTGGTCGAACGCGCACCGGCAGCACTGACCGTGACCCGCTGGGCCGGTGCCGCCTTCCTGGTCGGCTACGGCCTGCTCGCCGCCCGTCGGGTCTTCCGCACCCAGAGCCTCCAGCCCGGCAACGGTGCCGGCGCCTCGACGCCGCGCACGGCCCTACTCACAATGCTGGCGCTGACCTGGCTCAATCCGCACGTCTACCTGGACACCGTGCTGCTGCTCGGCTCGATCGCCAACACCCACGGTCCGGCCGGCCGGTGGTCGTTCGGCGCCGGAGCCACGCTCGCCAGTACCGCCTGGTTCGCCGCGCTCGGTTACGGCGCCCGACTGCTCGGCCGCGCCCTCGCCCGCCCGGTCGCCTGGCGGATCCTCGACGCGCTGATCGCGGCCACGATGCTCACCATCGGCGTCGCGCTGGTCGTGGCCGGTTGAGCCGGCGCCCGCGCCGGAACCCCCGGCACGGTCAGCGGTCGGGTCGCGCGCTCGGCGGGCCGGAGAGCACGGTCGGGACATACTCGAGCAACTGGAGCCTGCCGTCGAACGTCCGGCTGGCCACCAGGTCGAGGGCGACGTCGGGATAACCGTCGAGAATGCGGTCGCGGCCGGTCTTCCCGGTGATCACCGGGAAGACGACCAACCGGAACCGGTCCACCAGCCCCGCCGTGAGGAGCGACCGGCACAGGCTGATGCTGCCGATGGTGCGCATCGGGCTGGCGCCGTCCCGCTTCATCGCGGCCACCGCCTCGACCGCATCCCCGCTCACCAGCTCGGTGTTCGGCCACGACAGGGGTGCCTGCAAGGTCGACGAGAAGACCACCTTGGGCAGGGCGGCCAGCCCGGTCAGGCTGGCCTCCTCGTCGCTCGGCTGGCCCGGCCGGTCCGCCTCCGCCGCGGCGGCCTCGGCGGACATCCCGGACATCAGCCGGTAGGTGTTCGCTCCCATCAAGACGGTGTACTCGCCTTCGGGCTGCTGGTCGAGCCAGCCGAGATACTCGGGCCCCTCCAGCCCCCACCACCCGGGCCAGCCTTCCGCAGTTCCGTAGCCGTCCAGCGAGACGATGAAGTCCACCAACAGTTCCTGCATCGAGAGTTCCCTCCTTGGGCCGAGGTCGGACCCACCCGGGTCGAGAGGCCCAGCGGGCCGACCAGCTTACTTCACAAACTAAAGCACGCTTGCAAAAGTAAAGTCAACCGGGGTAGCGTTGCGGCATGCGCAGTCGGGAGTACGGCCAGTTCTGCGGTCTGGCACGCGCCGCGGAAGTGCTCGGGCAACGCTGGACGCTTCTGATCCTGCGGGATCTGCTGGTGGGGCCACGTCGCTTCTCCGACCTGGTGACCGGACTACCCGGCATACCGACCAACCTGCTCTCGACCCGGCTGAGAGAACTCGAGGGCGACGGCCTGGTGACCCGAGAGCTGCAGGCCGGGCAGCCTCGTTCGGTCGTTTACCGGGCGACCCCGCGAGCCCGGCAACTGGCCCCCGCCCTCGACGAGCTGGGCCGCTGGGGCGCCGCCACGATGCGCAAGCCGCGTGACGGCGAGGTCGTCACGGACGCCTCCCTGGTGGCCGCACTACGGGCCGCCGCAAACCCCGGCGGGATTCCGTCCACGATCCGGAAGGTCGTCTACGTCGTGCGGTCCGGCACGGCCATTGCACACGTTACCGTGCGCAATGCCTCGATCACGGTCGAGCCGGGTGAATGCCCCGACCCGGATCTGGTCCTCGTCGCCGGCCCGAACTTTCGGGACCTGCTCGCCGGAGAGCTCGAGCCCGACGCAGCGGTGGATGCCGGGGCGGTGGCGCTGCATGGCGACGACAAGCTGCTCGCCGAGTTTGTCGCGGTGTTCCGAGTCCCCTACGCGGATCCCGCCACGAACGGTGACCGCGCCGGCCCGACCACCCCCGGTGATCATCTCGCCGAGGGGTGATAGCCCCGAGTGGGCTGCACTAGGGTGCCGGCTGTGACCGAAACTCTGCCTGGCAACCGGCGGCTCCGGGTGGACCTGCTGACCCGGGAGTATCCCCCGGAGGTGTACGGCGGGGCGGGGGTGCACGTCGAATACCTCGCCCGCGAGCTGAGTTCCCGCGCCGACACCCGGGTGCACTGCTTCGGCGCACCGCGTCAGCCCCCGTACGCCGAGCCTGGTGTCACCGCGTACCCGGAACCCACCGAACTGGCCCACGCGAACGCCGCACTGCGGACCATGGGGGTGGACCTGGCAATGGCGGCCGGTACCGCCGGCGCCGACGTGCTGCACAGCCACACCTGGTACGCCAACCTCGCCGGGCACGTCGCCAAGCTGCTCCACGGGGTGCCGCACGTGGTGACCGTGCACAGTCTGGAGCCGTTGCGACCGTGGAAGGCCGAGCAGCTCGGCGGCGGTTACGCGCTCTCCTCCTGGTGCGAGCGGACCGCGCTGGAGGCCGCCGACGCGGTGATCGCGGTCTCCGCCGGGATGATGCGGGACTTGCTGGCCGCCTATCCGGCCGTCTCTCCTGACCGGGTCCGGGTGGTGCACAACGGTATCGACACCCACCAGTACTCCCCCGACTCCGGCACGGAGGTGCTGGAGCGGCTCGGTGTCGACCCCGAGCGGCCCAGCGTGACCTACGTCGGCCGGATCACCAGGCAGAAGGGGTTGCCGTACCTGCTCCGGGCCGCCCGCCGACTGCCACCGGCCGCCCAGCTCGTGCTGCTGGCCGGTGCCCCGGACACCGCGGAGATCGCCGCCGAGGTGACGGAGCTGGTCACCGAGCTACGGGCCAGCCGGGAAGGGGTCGTCTGGGTGGCCGAGATGCTGCCCAAGCCCGAGGTGATCCAGATTCTCAGCCACAGCACCGTCTTCGTCTGCCCCTCCGTCTACGAGCCGATGGGCATCGTCAACCTGGAGGCGATGGCCTGCGAGACCGCGGTGGTGGCGACGCGGACCGGCGGCATCCCGGAGGTGGTGGCCGACGGTTCGACCGGCCTGCTGGTGCCGATCGCCCAGGCCTCCGACGGCACCGGTACCCCGCTGGACCCGGAGCGCTTCGTCGCCGACCTGGCCGACGCGATCACCGAACTGCTGGACGATCCGAAACGCGCGGTCGAGCTGGGCCGGGCCGGCCGGCGCCGGGCGGTCGAGCACTTCTCCTGGGACGCCATCGCCGACCGCACCATGGCGGTCTACCGCGAGCTCCTCGCGTGATCCCGAAGAGTCCGTGACGTCCGGGCCGGCCCGGACGTCACGTTACGCCGCTCATGGCCTCCGCTGCTGGGCAAGGATGGCCGGGGGCGCGGTCGGAACAGCTACGCCGCGCGCCCGTCGATCAGTCACAGTAGGTTGGCAGGGTGAGTGGGCGGATTCCGATCGAGGACGTGACGCCGTCCGTGGCCTGTGGTCGGTACCCGGCCAAGGCGGTGGTGGGCGAGCTGGTGCCGGTGAGCGCCCGGTCGTACCGGGAGGGGCACGCGGCGATGGGCTGCCAGGTCTCCTGGCGGGGTCCGGATGGCGCCGAGCGTCCGGTGGTCCGGATGCGTCCCGGCCCGCACTTCGACGACCGGTGGCACGCCGGCATCCGGCCGGACGCGGTGGGCGACTGGAGCTTCACCGTGCAGGCGTTCGAGGATCCGTACCTGACCTGGCGGGATGCGGTCGTCAAGAAGCTGGACGCCGGGCAGGGGGCGGCCGAACTCGGCAACGATCTGGCCGAGGGCGCCGAGCTGATGGAGCGGGCCGCCGACGGCGTACCCGGGGAGGAGCGAAACCGGGTCCGGGAGGCCGCCGCCGCGCTGCGCGACGAGGACCGGCCACTGCCGGAGCGGGTCTCCCCGGCGCTGGACCTGGCCGACCTGCTCTGGGCGCATCCGGTCCGGACGCTGCTGACCAGCGCGCCGGCCCGGTCGATCTGGGTGGACCGGCCGAGGGCACTCTTCTCCGCCTGGTACGAGTTCTTTCCGCGCTCGGAGGGCGCGGTGCTGGCCGGCGACGGGAAACCGGTCCGCTCCGGCACCTTCCGCAGCGCCGCCGAACGGCTGCCCGGGGTCGCCGCGATGGGCTTCGACGTGCTCTACCTGCCGCCGATCCATCCGATCGGCCGGATCAACCGGAAGGGCCGGAACAACACCCTGATCGCCGAGGCCGACGACGTCGGTTCGCCGTGGGCGATCGGCGCCGCCGAGGGCGGGCACGACGCCATCCACCCCGACCTTGGCACGCTGGACGACTTCCGGGCGTTCGTCGCCGCCGCCGGTCAGGTCGGTCTGGAGGTGGCGATGGACCTGGCGCTGCAGGCCGCGCCGGACCACCCGTGGGTGTCCGATCATCCGGAGTGGTTCACCACCCGGGCGGACGGCTCGATCGCGTACGCGGAGAATCCGCCGAAGAAATACCAGGACATCTATCCGGTCAACTTCGACAACGATCCGGAGGGGATCCGGGCCGAGGTGCTGCGGGTGGTGCTGCACTGGGTGGCGCAGGGCATCCGGATCTTCCGGGTGGACAACCCGCACACCAAGCCGTTCGACTTCTGGCACTGGCTGATCTGGGAGGTCAAACGGCACCACCCGGACGTGCTCTTCCTGGCCGAGGCGTTCACCCGACCGGCGGTGATGCACGGACTCGGCAAGATCGGCTTCACCCAGTCGTACACCTACTTCGCCTGGCGGACCAGCAGCACCGAGCTGCGGGAGTACTGCGCCGAGCTGGTCGCCGCCGCCGACCACATGCGACCGAACTTCTGGCCGAACACCCCGGACATCCTGCCCGAGCACCTCCAGCACGGCGGGCCGCCGATGTTCCGGATCCGCGCGGTGCTGGCCAGCCTGCTCTCCCCCTCCTGGGGGATCTACGCCGGCTACGAACTCTTCGAGCACGTGGCCCGGCCGGGCGCCGAGGAGTACCTGGACAACGAGAAGTTCGAGCTGCGTCCCCGGGACTGGGCGGCGGCCGATGCGCAGGGCCGCTCGCTGGCTCCGTTCCTGGCACAGCTCAACCGGATCCGGCGGGACAACCCCGCCCTGCACTGGCTACGCAACCTGGTCTTCCACGAGATCGACAACCCGACGCTGCTCTGCTGGTCCAAACGGGACGACCGGAGCGGCAACACTGTGCTGGTGGTCTGCGCCGTCGACCCCGGACAGGTGCAGTGGGGCAACACCGTACTGGACATGCCGGCGCTCGGCTTCGACTGGCACGACCGGTTCACCGTGCACGACGAGCTGACCGGTACCCGGTACGACTGGGGACAGCACAACACCGTACGCCTCGACCCGGCCCTCTCCCCCGCGCACGTCTTCACCGTGCACCGGCACGGCGGCCGGCCGGACGACGCGCCCGGGACCGGAGCCGACCTGAGCGGCAGCCCCGGCGGGGCGGAGGGACCGGGATGGACGAGCTGATCGCCGGTGCGGTGCACGACCCGCACGCCCTGCTCGGTGCCCATCCGGCCGGTGACCGGACGGTGATCCGTACCCTGCGTCGGGGTGCCGGCAGGGTCGATCTGCTGCTCGGCGGGGAACGGCGGCCGATGCGCCGGGTACACGACGAGGGAATCTTCGAGGTGACGGTCCCCGGCACGGTGCTCGACTACCGGGTGGCGGTGGACGGCGGCGAGCCGCGCGACGACCCGTACCGCTTCCCGCCGAGCGTCGGGGAACTCGACCTGCACCTGATCGCCGAGGGCCGGCACGAACGGCTCTGGACGGCGCTCGGCGCCCGACCGACCGAGGGCGGCGGCCCGGCACCGGCCGGCGGCGACGGGGGACCACCCGCCGACGGCGGCGGGGTGTCGTTCGCGGTCTGGGCGCCGAACGCCCAGGGTGTCCGGGTGGTCGGCGACTTCACCGGCTGGGATGCGCACCAGGGATGGCCGATGCGGTCGCTGGGCCGCAGCGGGGTGTGGGAGATCTTCGTCCCGGAGGCGGCGGCCGGGCATCGGTACAAGTACCGGATCCTGTCCCGGGACGGGCAGTGGCGGGACAAGGCGGATCCGCTGGCCCGGCGTACCGAGGTGCCACCGCGCACCGCCTCCGTGGTGGACGGGTCCGGCTACGAGTGGTCCGACGCCGACTGGCTGGCCCGACGGGCCCGACGGCAGCCGCACCAGGAGCCGATCAGCGTCTACGAGGTGCACCTCGGCTCGTGGCGGCCGGGTCTGTCCTATCGGGAACTGGCCGACCAGCTCACCGCGTACGTGCTCGACCTGGGCTTCACGCACGTGGAGTTCCTGCCAGTGATGGAGCACCCGTTCGGCGGATCCTGGGGCTACCAGGTGACCGGCTACTACGCCCCGACCGCGCGCTTCGGCGACCCGGACGACTTCCGCCACCTGGTGGACCGGCTGCACGCCGCCGGCATCGGGGTCCTGCTGGACTGGGTACCGGCGCACTTCCCCCGCGACGACTGGGCGCTGGCCCGGTTCGACGGCACCCCGCTCTACGAGCATCCCGACCCGCGCCGTGGCGAGCATCCGGACTGGGGCACGTACGTCTTCGACTACGGCCGCCCCGAGGTCCGCAACTTTCTGGTGGCCAACGCCCTCTACTGGTTCGAGGAGTTCCATGTGGACGGCCTGCGGGTGGACGCGGTCGCCTCGATGCTCTACCTGGACTACTCCCGCTCCGACGGCGAGTGGCTGCCGAACGAGCACGGCGGCCGGGAGAACCTGGCGGCGATCGCGCTGCTCCAGGAGGTCAACGCGACCGTCTACCGGAAGCATCCGGGGGTGCTGATGGTGGCCGAGGAGTCGACGGCCTGGCCGGGGGTGACCCGGGCGACCGACTCCGGCGGGCTGGGCTTCGGTTTCAAGTGGAACATGGGCTGGATGCACGACACCCTGGGCTACCTCGGCCGGGACCCGATCCACCGCCAGCACCACCACGACGAGCTGACCTTCTCCCTGGTGTACGCCTGGAGCGAGAACTACCTGCTGCCGATCAGCCACGACGAGGTGGTGCACGGCAAGGGGTCGCTGCTCGGCAAGATGCCCGGCGACCAGTGGCGCAGGCTGGCCGGGGTACGCGCGCTGCTGGCGTACATGTGGGCGCACCCGGGCAAGCAACTGCTCTTCATGGGCTGCGAACTCGGCGACGACCGGGAGTGGAGCGAGACCCGCGGGCTGGACTGGCACCTGGTCGACGATGCCGGCCGGGCCGGCGTGCAGCGGCTGCTGCGGGACCTGAACCGCGGCTACCGGGACAATTCCGCGCTCTGGTCCCAGGACACGGTGCCGGCCGGCTTCCGGTGGATCGTCCCGGACGACTCCGCCGGCAACACGCTGGCCTTCACCCGGATCGCCGCCGACGGTTCGTTGCTGGTCTGCGTGGCGAACTTCGCCGCGCTGCCGCACGAGGGTTACCGGATCGGGCTGCCGGTGGCCGGGCGCTGGTCCGAGATCCTGAACACCGACGCGGACTGCTACGGCGGTTCCGGGGTGGGCAACCTCGGCGCGGTCACCGCCGAGGACCAGCCGTGGCACGGGCTGCCCGCCTCGGCGGCGCTGCGGGTGCCGCCGCTCGGCGTGCTCTGGCTCCGCCCGGGCTGAGCGCCGGCCGGCCGGCACGACCGGCCCCGACACGGTGCTGCGGGGTCGCGGCGTGTTCCCGGGTGGTGGTCGTGAACACAGGGTCGGACCTGGAGCTTGGTTGAGGTCAACTCGGAACGGGCGGAGTACGGGCTCCGCGCCGTCCAGCGCCGCCCGATGTCCCGCCGGTGCGTCGGTGCAACCGTCCGGTCGCACCGACGCACCGGGCTCACTCGGGGAGTGCGAACCGGCTCCAGGAGAGACCGTCCTCGGTGATCAGGGCGTGGTCCGGGCCGACTGCCGAGATGTCGTCCCGGCCGTAGAGCCACGCGTGACCGGGAGCGACTCCGACCGATCCTTCCTTCCCGCCGGGCCCGTGCTGGTTGGAGAAGTGCCGCCCCCGGTCCCGGCTCACCCACAGGGACGAGGTGAGCACCGATGCCAGGGCGCCGGACTCGGCGACCAGTAGTGAGCCGTCCGAGCCGATGGTGAACAGCCTGTTCGCCGGCGACGCCGGCAGATCAGTTCCGGCGTCCTGCCAGGTCACTCCACCGTCCGTGGTTTGCAGCAGTTGGGACGGGCGGTCGCGCTCCATCGGCTGGGCGCCGGGCGGCGGTGGGGGCTCGATCAGCAGGTACGCCTCCCGCTTGCTGACCCCGGCCACGGCGATCACGTCCGCCCCCTTGGCGGGCCGCCAGGTGTTCCAGGTGGCGCCTCGATCGGCGCTCCGGGCGACGACCATCACGTCGATGTCGCCGGGCCAGTAGGTCACCCAGATCGTCCCGTCCGCGCTCGGGTAGATGCTGGACGGCGGATAGGGCGACGGTTGTGCACCACTGAGCCGGTACACCGTTCCGGTCGAGGGGTCGACGGCAAGCGGCTGGCGGACCGCGTCACAGCCGTCCTGGCAGAAGACGCTACGGGCTCTCGGTGGGAAGGCGGACACGGCCATCATCGCATGTTCCGCGTCCTGCCAGGTCCGACCGTAGTCGGTGGAGAGCCGGGACTTGCCGCCGTCGAAGACGAGATAGGAGCGCTCGCCGAGGACGGAGAACCGCAGGTCGAGATCGCTGCCCGGAGTGGCCCCGGGCGAGCAGTCCGCCGACCGGTAGCGGGCCTGGTCCCAGCGGGTCCAGCTTCGACCGCCGTCCGTGGTGTACGCGAAGCGCAGCGTGCAACCGTGGTCGACGGTTTCGACACCGACGCCGGAGTCTGGCCCGGTCATGAAGAGCTCGGTGCTGCGGACCCGGGTCTGGGGCGGCAGGGTGGGGTCGCCCCACTCGGCCGCACCCCTGTTCGTGGCCAGGGGCAGGGCCACCATGCCGGCGAGGACCACCACGAGGGCCAGCGCCAGCCCACCGGCGCGGCGTCGGCGGCGGGCCTGGGCCACCGACCGGAGGTCGTCGAGGGGCGGCTGCCGGACGGCGTCGGAAACGGTGTCGACGTCGAAGCCGGCGAGTTCACTAACGGGCATTGATCCTCCCGGTGCTCGTGCTGTCCTTGGCGGGGGAGTCGTCGAGTAGTTCCGCCAGCGCGTGCCGGCCCCGCGACAGGCGGGACTTGACCGTGCCGACCGAGACCCCGAGGGTCGCTGCCACCTCGTCCACCGGCAGGTCGACCAGATAGTGCAGGGCCAGGGCGTGCCGCTGTCCACGTGGCAGTTGCCGCAGCGCGGCCAGCAGGGCGAGGTGTTCCGGCGATCGATCGGCGACCACCGGTGGCGGGCCGATCCGGTGCAGCAGCCCGCCGAGTAACCGGCGCCGACGGTGTCGGGTACGGGCAACATTCACCGCCACCCGGCGCAACCACGCCTCCGGGTTGTCCAGTTGGGCGAATCGCCGGGGTGCGGCCAGCGCCTTCGTGAAGGCCTCCTGGACCGCCTCCTGTGCCTCGTTCAGGTCCCCGGTCACGGCGTACAGCTGGACGACCAGCCGCCGGAAACAGCCTGCGTACAACTCGGAGATCACATCACCGTCGGTCACCGTCACCTCCCTTCTCCATCAATCCCACTGACGAGCGGAGGGAAAGGTTCCACGGGACCGGCCAGAGATTTCCGCGTCGAGCGGTGGCGGCCGACACCGGGTCCGGCACACCGCCGACCGGCCGCGGCCGGACCGCACCGGGCTCCGGGGACCGAGCCACGCCGCGACCGTGCCGGCGCCGGCCGCGTACCCGCTCGTCCCGGGCTGCCGGATGCGGCAACATCCGGCGCAGCTCCTGGAGATAGCAGATAGACGTGTGACAATGGCTTTCGATGGCTGGCCGGGCTGAGATTTCGTCCCGACCGGCGGCCGGCAGGTCCCGCCCACCCGCGTGCGGGCCTCCAGCCGCCGGGCACCCGCGCCCGCTCCGCCATCGTCGAGACAGGCACCGCCACCCGCACAGTCCGTCCAGTCAGGAGGAATCGCCATGCCGCGACCGATCCGCCGGTCGGCGGTCTTGCTCGCCGCCGCCCTGCTCACCCTCACCACCCTGGCCAGCCCCGCCCGGGCCGGCACCGACGCCGACCTCGCCCCGCAGCCGTTCGCCGCCGACAGCGGCGACAGCTGTCGGTACGGGGTCGCCGAGGGAACCCTCGAATTCCTTCCGATCTCCGCACCTCCCGGGCTCGGCTCGGTGACCGTCACCGGCACCATCGCCGACCGCCCCTACGAGCGCGATCCCGGCCCGGTCTGCCGGGACGACGGGCTGTTCAGCTTCGTCACCTTCTACGCCTACGGCAGCGGCCGCCTCATCACGGAGGCCGCCGCGAGGGTGGAGAACGACATCACGAAGTACAGCTTCCAACTCGGCCCCCGGGAGCCGTCGATCGGTGTGGACACCCTCGTCGTCCAGGTCTGCCGGGCCGCCACGGCGAACGCACCGACCCCGCTGCCGATTCCGGCCGGATACTGCGGGACGCCCCAGATCTATTCGCTGCACTGGAGCTGACCAGCCGGTGACGACCGCCCCGGGGCGCCGTCCGGCTGGTCCGCGACGCCCCCCGGGGTGGCCGTCGGGCACGCGGACCGGCGGGCGGCTCTCGGCGGCTGGCCGTGGACTCTCCGGCACCGCCAGCCGCACTGGACTCCGGCGCCGCCGGCCGCCCTGGGCTCCGGCACCGCCAGCCGCTCTGGACTCCGGCGCCGCCGGCCGCCCGGAAACTACCCGAGCGGCTCCGGCAGTGTGACGGTGCCGTCGAGGTAGCGGCGGTAACCGCCGCGCAGGCGTACCCGGTCGCCGTCGACCACGCAGTGCACCGCCCCGCCCCGGGCGGAGAGCTGCCGGGCGCTCAGCGTCGTCCGGCCGAGCCGCTCCGCCCAGTACGGCGCGATCTGGCTGTGCGCGGAACCGGTCACCGGGTCCTCGAAGGCGCCCGCCTCGGCCCCGAACCACCGGCTGACGAAGTCGACGCCTCCGGCGCCGCTGGTGCCATCGGCGGCTGTCGGGGCGGTGACGATCGCGCCGCGCACCGGTAGCCGGGCCAGCGTGGTGAAGTCCGCCGTGACGGCCCGGACCTCGGCGGCACTGCGGAGCACGTAGACCAGGTCGGTGTCCTGGAAGCAGTGCTCCGGCTCGATGCCGAGTGCGGCCACGGCGGCGGCGCTGACCTCGTCACCGTCCGGTACGGTCCCCAGCCGTCCGGCCGGGAAGTCCAGCTCCAGTTCGCCTTTCCGGCCGGACCGGCTCACCGGCAGCCAGCCACTGCGGGTCCAGAAGAGCAGGCGCGACGCGTCCGGATGCACGTCGTCGAAGAGCTGCCCGGCGGTGGCCAGGGTGGCGTGCCCGCAGAGGTCCACTTCGACCGCCGGAGTGAACCAGCGCAGGTGGTAGGCGGGGTCGGCACCCGGCGGCGGGGTGGCGTCGGTCGGCAGTTCCGCGGTGTAGAAGGCGGTCTCCGAGAGGTTGTTCTCCTCGGCGAGGGCCTGCAGGACGGGGTCCGGCAGCCAGCCGGGCAGGGGCATCACCGCCGCCGGGTTACCGGTGAACACCCGGTCGGCGAAAGCATCGATCTGGATCAAGCGGAGTCGCATCGCCCCTGTCTACCAGCACCGCATCGGGGTCGTCGGGACCGGTGGCCGGCCCGGGGCGGGCTCGGGCCGATAGGGTCGTCCGGACCCTCCCCGGGTTGGGTAGACTCTAGTTATATAAGTGAGCGCTGAAAGGTGGCGGCGTGCACGCGTTCGACGTTCTCGGCGATCCCGTCCGGCGACGGATCCTGGAGTTGCTCGTCGACGGGGAGCGGTCGGCCGGCGAGGTCAGCGCGGTGGTCCAGCGGGAGTTCGGGATCTCCCAGCCGGGCGTCTCACAACACCTGCGGGTGCTCCGGGAGAACGGATTCACCACGGTACGCGCCGCCGGCACGCGGCGGCTCTACGCGGTGGACCCCGCCCCACTCCAGGAGATCGACCGGTGGCTGGAGCGCTACCGGGGATTCTGGACCCAACGGCTGGACGCCCTCGGCACGGAGATCACCCGGGGCAGACGCGAACGCCGCCGGGCGGAGGAACCGAGCGGCGAGGACTGAACCGGGGCAGCGGCGCGGCGGTACCGCTGCTCGCGCGGCCCGGCCCGGATCCGGCGCTGCGGCTCAGACGAGGTTCGCGTCCCGGAGCAGCCGCCACAGCCCGGCGCCGTCAGGTGCGCAGAACCAGCGCTCGCCCAGCAGCCCGGCCGCCGGGGTGCTGTCGTCGGTGCTGCCCGTCGGAGCCGGGAAACCGCCGGCCAACACCGCCTGGGTCGGCGACAGCCGGCGGATCAGCACTCCGGCGACGTTGTCCGGGTGCTCGGCGGCGAACTCGGCGTAGATCTCCTGGTCGTGCTGGCCGTCGTCGCCGATCAGCAACCATCGGATCTCGGGGAACTCGCGTACCAGCCGGGCCAGGGCGGCGCGCTTGTGCTCCCGTCCACTGCGGAACCAGCGGTCCGCCGTCGGGCCCCAGTTCGTCAGCAGCAGCGGGCCGGCCGGATAGAGGTGCCGGGACAGGAACCGGGTCAGGGTCGGAGCGACGTTCCAGGCACCGGTGGACAGGTAGAGTACCGGGGCGCCGGGATGCGCGTTGACCAGGCGCTCGTAGAGCACCGCCATCCCGGGTACCGCCATCCGGGCGTGCTCGTCCAGCACGAAGGTGTTCCACGCGGCCAGCAGCGGCCGGGGCAGCGCCGTCACCATCACCGTGTCGTCGATGTCGGAGAGCACGCCGATCCGCAGCGCCGGGTCGACGATCCGGACCGGCGCGTCGACCGGCTCGGCACCGGGACTGGACAGGCGTACGCTCTGCCAGCCGGGTGCCAGGTCGGCCTCGACGACGAGGTCGACGAATCCGCTCCGGTCGGCCAGGGCCTCGTGCCGGCGACCACCCGCCTCGATCACCACCGGAGCGTGCTGCACCGGCAGGGTGGCGAAGCTGCGCCAGCCACGCACCTTCTCCGGCCTGCGGCGGGGACGGCGACCCAACCGGGTCAGCAGGACCCGACCCAGCACCCGGGTCCAGCCGGGCGCACCGTAGCCGGCGTACGGGACGACCGTGACATCCCATCCACCCTGCCCCAGGCGGCGTTCGATGAACTGGTGCACCGCGTCCTCGATCCGGGCCGCTCGGTGCAGCCGGGGCGCGGGCGCTGGACCGGCGGGTATCAGCGACACCTTGCCACCCTGCCACAGCACGCCCGGTCCGGCTACGAGACAGATCAACTGACCCCCCGGGGCCCGCCCGCGGCGGGGGCGGAACCGCCCCGACCTGCGCCGATCCGAGCCCGTGACCCGGAAGGCCGTGCGAGACTTCGAGGCGGGACGGCGACGGGGGCACGGGGGTGTCGGTGGCGGTGCCCCGCAGGGGGCGGCGGTTGTGGCGAGCACTCGACCGGCCGGGCGCGGTGGCACTCGGCCTCGGCCTGCTCGCCCTGGGCTACCGGCTGGCGCTGGTCCTGCTGACCGTACCCGGCTCCAACAGCGACGAGGCCACCTTCGGGCTCGCCGCCCTGCACATCGCCGAAGGCCGCGAACTGCCGGTCTTCCTCTACGGCCAGCACTACATGGGCACCGTGCAGAGCTATCTCGCCGCGCCGCTCTTCCTGCTCTTCGGCGCCGGCTGGATTCCGCTGCGGATACCCCTGCTGTTCCTGTACGCCGCCTTCCTCTACCTGGCGTACCGACTCACCCGGCGGCTCTACTCCCCCTGGCTGGCCACCTTCACCGTCGGGGTACTCGCGCTCGGCGGCGAACGCGTGATCCGGGACCAGATCACCGCCGTCGGCGGCCGCCCCGAGGTCAAGCCCGCCGTACTGGGCCTGCTGCTGATCGCGCTCGCCCTCGGCCAACGGCGGACCCGGCACCGGCTCTTGGCGTTCGGCCTCTTCGGCCTGGTCACCGGGGTCTGCGTCTGGGACGACTGGCTGGTCCTGCCCTACCTGGTGGTCGCATTCGGTGTCCTGCTGGTCGGCTGCTGGCGGGACCTGCTCGGCCCGGCCGGCGCGGTACTGGTCGCCGGATTCCTGCTCGGGGTCGCGCCGCTGCTCGTGGACAACCTGACCGCACCGGCCGGGCAGGACTCGATCTCGGTACTGCGGCAGGTCAGCGAGGGCGAGGCGGAGACGACCCCGGGTAGCCGGCTGCACGGCGCGCTGCTGGTCGGCATCCCGCTCGCCAGCGGCCTGTGCCGCCCGGAGGGCTGCGACGCCGTCGAGATGTCCTGGGCCGGGCTCTACCTGGCGCTGCTGCTCGCCGCCGGGGCGCTGGCGGTGGTCGGACTGGTCCGGGCCGGTCGAGCGCCTACGGTGCCGGGTGACGGCACCGGACCCGCCGCACCGTCCGGCGACGCCTGGCACCGTGGAACTCCGGGCAGCGCCGGGCGCCGGGAGACGCCGGGCAGCGCCGGGTCCGGCGGCACGCCGGAGGAAGTCCAGGCCGGTGACATGGTCCGGGCCGCCCGGATCAGCCAGGCCGGCCGGCTCGCCCTGGTACTCGGCGCCGCGCTCACCGTGGCGGCGTACGCCCGCAGTTCACTCGCCGGCAGCGCACCGCTGGCCAGCGCCCGGTACCTGTCGATCCTGCAGATCTCGCTGCCCGCCGTACTCTGGCCGCTCTGGCTGGTCGCCCGCTGGTCCGGGCGACTGCGCACCGGTGCGCTGACCCGGCTCGCCGGGGTACTCGGCACCGCCGTACTCGCCCTGCTGCTCGTGCTGCTGCTCGGCACCACCGGGCACCTGATCGGCGAGATCGGCACGATCCGAGCCGAGGAGCGGCAGCAGCGGCAGCTCGCCCGCACCCTGGAACGGACCGGGACCTCCGCCGTGTACGCCGAATACTGGACCTGCAACCGGCTGGTCTTCGTCACCCGGGAACGGGTCGCCTGCGCGGTGCTCGGTGCGGACCTGCGGCCGGGACAGGACCGCTATCCGGCGTACCCGAGGCGGGTCGCCGCCGCCGACCGGCCCGGCTACGTCTTCGAGGCCGGCACGCCCGCGGACACCGCGTTCCGGGCCCACCTACGCCGCTCGGGTGTCCCGGCCCGGGTGACCCGGGTCGGACGGCACACGGTCTACCTGCCGGAGTCGACCCTCCGTCCCCCGGGCTGACCGGCCCGGCACCTCGGCGTATCCTGCCAAGCCGTGACTCAAGCGATGAACGAGCCCCCCGCTCTCCCCGACACGGTCTTCGTGCACCCCTCGGCCGAGGTCGACGAGGGTGCGCGGATCGGCGACGGCACCAAGGTCTGGCACCTCGCCCACGTCCGCTCGACCGCCCGGGTGGGCGCCAACTGTGTGATCGGCCGGAACGTCTACGTGGACGCGAACGTCGTTGTCGGCGACCTGGTGAAGATCCAGAACAACGTCTCGGTCTACCAGGGCGTGACGATCGAGGACGAGGTCTTCGTCGGTCCCTGCGCGGTCTTCACCAACGACCTCCGGCCCCGGGCCCAGAACCCGGAATGGGAGATCACCCCGACGACGGTACGCCGGGGCGCCTCGATCGGCGCCAACGCCACCATCGTCTGCGGGGTCGAGATCGGCTCGTACGCGATGATCGCCGCCGGCTCGGTGGTGACCCGGGACGTCGCGCCGTACCAGTTGGTGGTCGGGAACCCGGCCCGGCCCAAGGGCTGGGTGAACGCCCGGGGCGAGGTCGTCTCGCGCGACCCGGAGCGGCCGCCGGCCCAGGCCGAGGCGGACCCCCGCTGACCGGTTACGCCGACGCGGCCGCCGCCACCGCCGTAGACGGGGTGTTCCGGGCCTGACCAACAACTCGTCCGACCCCTCGGCCACGCCGCGCGGTGCCGACGGACGAGCCCTGACCGATCCCTTCCGGTCCGGTCAGGGCTCGACGCGTCTCCCAGGTCCCGAGCGGCCCCACCACCGCACCGGACCCGGGCGGGCCCGGAACCCGTGCGGGCTCAGCCGCAACCCGTGCGGGCTCAGCCGCCGATTCAGCCGCCGATGACGACCCGGCGGACGTTGGACCAGCGCGCCGGGTCGGTCACCCGACGGCCGTCGACCAGCACCTCGACCGCCGGCAGGTCGGCGCTGGAGAGGGTGCGGTACTCGGCGTGGTCCGCCTGGATCACCGCCGCGGTCACCGGCTCACCGGCGTACGCCGGCAGGCCGAGCGCGGTCAGCTCCTCGCCGGTGTACATCGGGTCCGAGACGTACGGCTTCGCGCCCCGGCGGCGCAGCGCCTCGACGGTCGGGAAGACGCCGGAGAAGGCTGTCTCCTTCACCCCGCCGCGATAGGCGGCGCCCAGCACCAGCACCTCGACGCCGGTCAGGTCACCGGCGGCCGCCGCGAGCAGGTCGACGGCGTACTCCGGCATCGCCGCGTTCGCCTCCCGGGCCGAGCGTACGACGGTGGCCGTCGGGTCGTTCCACAGGTACATCCGGGGGTAGATCGGGATGCAGTGCCCGCCGACCGCGATCCCCGGGGAGTGGATGTGGCTGTAGGGCTGGGTGTTGCAGGCCTCGATGACCTTGATCACGTCGACCCCGACCGTGTCGGCGAACCGGGCGAACTGGTTCGCCAGGCCGATGTTGACGTCCCGATAGGTCGTCTCGGCGAGCTTCGCCAGCTCCGACGCCTCGGCCGATCCCAGGTCCCACACCCCGTTGGGCCGGGACAGGTCGGGACGCTCGTCGAAGTCCAGCACCGCCTCGTAGAACTCGACACCGCGCCGGGCCGACGCCTCGTCCACCCCGCCGACCAACTTCGGGTAACGCCGCAGGTCGGCGAAGACCCGGCCGGTCAGCACCCGCTCGGGGCTGAACACCAGGCTGAAGTCGCGGCCGACCTTGAGCCCGGAGCCCTCCTCCAGCATCGGCGCCCAGCGGTTGCGGGTGGTGCCGACCGGCAGCGTGGTCTCGTAGCTGACCAGGGTGCCGGGCTTGAGCCCGGCGGCGATGGCCCGGGTCGCGTCGTCCATCCAGCCGAAGTCCGGCACCCCCTCGGCGTCCACGAAGAGCGGCACCACCACGACCACGGCCTCGGACTCGGCGACCGCCGCCGTGGTGTCGGTGGTGGCGGAGAGCCGGCCCGCCGCCACCGCCGCCTTGAGCTTAACGTCGAGGTCGGTCTCGCCCGGGAACGGCACGGCGCCGTCGTTGACCAGCTGCACGACCCGCTCGGACACGTCGGCGCCGACCACCGTGTGCCCCTTGTCGGCAAACTGGACGGCGAGCGGCAGGCCGATCTTTCCGAGAGCGACGACGCAGATTTTCATGCCTTCTACTTTCCTCCCTGGGGCAACCTGCGCCGCAGTCGGGCCAGGACCCGACGGGGGGTGACAGGTGCGATGGCGATCACGAGCTGGCCTCGGTGACTCGTTGTCGGGGTGATCACGAAGAACCGCATTCCCCGGCGGTACATCAAGCGTGACACGGTCGGCCGGGCCGGTGCGCGTACCGCCGCGGAGCCGACCTCGCCGAAAGCGGGCAGTTGGCACCGGACGCCGAGCAGCGAACCGCCGGCCCCCGAGCCGGCCAGCAGCAGCCCCACCCGGAACCGGGCCCGGACCGTGCTGCCGGTACCGTCCCGGGTGGTCTCCAGCGTGGTGCCCGTGACATCGCCGGCGGTCAGTCCGATCGGCCCGGAGGCCAGCGACGCGAGGTCCCGGCGGGGGGTACGCGCGGTCACGGTCAGCGCCCGCTCACCGTCGTCGCAGGTCTCCCAGGTGACGGCGACCACCTCCAGCCGGGCGAGCCAGTCGGCGGCGGTGTCCGAGACGTCGAACCAGGCGTCCGGCAGGTCCAGCCGGGGGTCACGGAAGCCGGGGTAGCCGGCGTACCAGCGGTCGCCGTCGATGATCGTCGGCGGTACGCCCTGCTCGGCGTCCTGCCGGATGACCGCGAGCAGGTCGTCGACGGTGCCCCGCTGGGCGGTGCCGATCCGCAGCCGGGGCTCGATCTCCAGGCGGGCCCGGATCCGGTCGGTGAGGTAGCGGTCGGCGAGGCCCCGGACACCCGAGTGCACCCGCTCCTGCACCGCCCGGTCCAGCCCCAGGAAGTCGTCCTCGACCAGCCGGGCGACCTCCCAGGCGAAGTGCCGGACCAGTACCGCGTCCCGGCGCTCGCCCGGCTCGATCAGCCCGGCCACGAACTC
Organism: Plantactinospora sp. B6F1; assembly: GCF_040120695.1. NCBI lineage: Bacteria > Bacillati > Actinomycetota > Actinomycetes > Micromonosporales > Micromonosporaceae > Plantactinospora > Plantactinospora sp. B6F1. Next base: position 130,799 of record NZ_JBEEAC010000011.1, read on the forward strand.
CATGATCGACTCGACGCAGCGGAGTCGCTCGACGTGCCGGGACCGGTAGGTGATGTTGTGCGCGTTGAGCCGGCGCACCGCGTGGTAGAAGTCGTAGTCCGCCAGCACCGAGATCCGCTTCGCCCGGAAGCACGCCTCCAGGGTGAACGGCTGGTCGCTGCCGACCGGCATGTCCTCCGGGTAGCGCAGGTGATGGCGCTCGATCAACTCCCGGCGGAACAGTTTGGTGTTCGCCAGCGACCATGGCAGGGCGGAGTCGAAGAGGTCGATCTCCACCTCGTTGCGGGCGAATACCGCCTGGTGGATGTTGCGGCTGTTCACCCCGACCGCCTTGCCGAGCACGACGTCCGAGCCGTACTCGTCGGCCGCCCGTACCAGCCGCTCCAGCGCCTCCGGGCCAAGGTAGTCGTCGGCGCCGATGAAGAAGACGTACCGGCCGGTGGCCTGGTCCAGGGCCCGGTTGCTCGGTGCCGCCGGGCCGCCGGAGTTGGCCTGGTGGATCACCTTGACCGTACCCGGGTAGAGCCGGGCGAAGCGGTCCAACTCCCGGCCGCTGCCGTCGGTCGAGCCGTCGTCGACCGCGACGACCTCGATCCGGTCCCGGCCGATGCTCTGCCGCACCAGCGAGTTCAGGCACTTGGTGAGGTAGGGCATCGTGTTGTAGACCGCCACCACCACGCTGACGTCGGGTTCCGTCATCACGCGGTGACCCCTGCGGCCGGCCGGCTGCCCGGGCTCACGACGGACTCCGGACCGGTCGGCCCCGAGGCGGAGCCGACCGGGCCGGCCGGACCGGCGCCGGCACCGGCCGCCGACCGCTCGGCAGTGCCGTCCAGCAGCCGGCGATAGACCCCGGTCAGGACCTCGGCCTGGGCCGCCCAGGTCCAGCCCGCCAGCAGCCCCGGCTGCTGGTATGCGGCCCGGTACCGCTCCCGGTCCGCCAGCACCGCCCGGACCGCCCGGACGTAGTCGGTGACGTCCTCGGCCCGGAACACCTCACCCTGGCCGGTCGACCGGACCGTCTCCGCCATCGTCCGCACGTCGCTGACCACCACCGGCAACCGGGCGTGCGCGTACTCGAAGAACTTCGTGATCAACGCGATCTCGTGGTTCGGCCAGTGCTGGATGGGGATCACCCCGACATCCGCGCCGGACAGGAACGCCACCACCTGCCAGTGCGCGACGTACGGCAGCACGTGCAGCCGGTCGGCCACGCCGAGCGCCCCGGCCCGGGCCAGCAACTCCCGGACGTACGGGCCGTCGGGCTTGTTGACCACCAGCGCGACGTGCACCCCGGGCAACTGCGGCAACGCCTCGATCATCGTGCCGAGGCCCCGCTTGGGGGCGGCCACGCCGCTGTACACCAGCAGCGGCACCTCCGGACCGATCCCGCACCGGTCGCGCAGTTCCGGTGCCGGTCCGGTCTCCCCCGCCGGGTCGCCCGTGACGTCCGGCGCGTTGAGCACCACCGCCGGCAACTCGGCCAGCCCGTGCTCCCGGCGCAGCAGCTCGGCGAGGCTCGCCGAGACGGTGACGGCGGCGTCCGCGAACGGCACGTACTCCCGCTCGTGTGCGCGGTGTGCGGGAAGCCAGCGGGCGTTGTCCTGCCACGGCTGCACCCCGGGCAGGAACTCGTGGGCGTCCCAGACCAGCTTCAGCTCCCGGCCGGCCACGGCGGCCCGGACCTTGGCCCGGGCGCCGACCCCGATCATGCGGAAGTCGTGCGCGTGGATCAGATCAGGTGCCAGCTCGTCGACGACCGGCCCGAAGGCCAGCTCGTAGTCCCACAGCCCCGGCTCCAGCCGGCGCCACGCCCGGCCACCCTGCACCGTGGACCAGAACCAGGTGTAGAGCCGGTCCCACCAGCTGGTCAGCTTGCGGCCCTTCCGGGCCCGGGTCAGCATCCAGTACCGCAACGACACCCACCGGCGGAGCAGATGCGCGGCCTTCCGTTCGAGCCGCAGCCGGCGCCGCCGCCGCTCCAGCCGGCGATCGGTCGTCCCGGCCCGGACGGCCAGGGTCAACTCCGCCTCGCGCTGCCGGATGTCGGCCTGCCAGGCCTTTGCCCACTGGGCCCGGTGCGCGGCGATGCCGTTCGGCGCGTACGCCAGCGGCCAGCGCAACCAGGCCCGCCGGAACTCGTGCCGGCGCCGGGCCAGCGGATCGGGCATGGGCAGCAGCCGGACCTCGGCGGGACCGAGTCGCCAGGTCTGCGCGGCGCCATGCGGTGACCTGCCGAGCAGCGTCACGTCCCAGCCGGCTTCGGCGGCCGAGCGGGCGACCTTCTGCACCCGGGAGTCACCGTTGACGCCGTTGTCCACGAGCATCACGATCCGACCCCGAACACTCCGCGCCTCGACCGCGCCGCCAGAATCCGTTTCGCCCATGCTCCGCCTCTTCCGGTCCCGCCGCGAACGCGGGCGAGTCTACGTCACCGCCGGCGATCTGCCCGGTGCCCGTACCGTCGGGGCAACCAGTGCCGCGAGCGTGCGCGACAGCCTCCGGTCGCCCGTTCCGGACAGCGTGTTCCCACCCCGGGCGGGTCGATCCCCCGCACCCGGTGGGACCGCTGCTACAGCCGGTAGGAGCCCTCGCCGCTGGTGACCCCGCGCGTGTCGAAGAACCGCCGCGCCTGCCGCGCCAACTTCTCCGCGTCGTAGCCGCGGTGGTTCTGCACGAGGATGGCGAGATCCGCCTCGGCGACGGCGGTCTCCGCGTCCTCCACCCGTCGAACGTCGACCCCGGACGCGGTCCAGTTCGTCACGTACGGGTCGTGATAGCTCAGCTTGGCGCCGAGTCCGGCGAGCAGCCGGGCCAGCGGGACGGCCGGCGACTCCCGCTGGTCGGCGATGTCGGGCTTGTACGTCACGCCGAGCAGCACGATGTTGGCGCCGTTGGTGGCCATGCCGGCATCGTTGAGGATGTTCTGGGCCCGCCGCGCCACGTAACTCGGCATCGTGGCGTTGATCTCCTGCGCCAGCTCCACGAACCGGAACGGGTATCCCAGCCGCATTCTGACGTTGTGGCTGAGGTAGTTCGGATCTATGGGGATGCAGTGACCACCGACCCCGGGACCGGGATAGAAGGGCTGGAAGCCGAACGGCTTGCTGCTCGCGGCCCTGATCACGTCCCACAGGTCGATGTCGAGTTCGTGGCAGAACCGCGCCATCTCGTTGACCAGCGCGATGTTGACATGCCGGTAGGTGTTCTCCAGCAGCTTCGCGGTCTCCGCCTCGCGGGTTCCCCTGGTGCGGACGATCGTCTCGATGAACCGACCGTAGAACTCGGCAGCGCGTTCCGTACAGGCCGGGGTGTGCCCGCCCACGACCTTCGGAGTGTTCCGCGGGCCGAAGTCCCGGTTGCCCGGGTCGATCCGCTCGGGCGAAAAGGCGAGGTGGAAGTCGACCCCGGCCTTGAGCCCGGACTCCTCGAGGATCGGACGGACGATCTCGTCGGTGGTGCCGGGATAGGTGGTCGATTCGAGGATCACCAGCATGCCGGCCCGGAGGTTCCGCGACACGGAACGCGCGGCGGACTCGACCGCCGTCAGATCCGGCCCACCGTCCTCGGCGAGCGGCGTGGGTACGCAGATCAACGCGGTCGACGCCGTCGCGATCTCGGTCTCGTCCGTGGTGGCCCGGAATCCCCCGGCGACCATCTCGGCGATGTCGGCGTCGGAAAGATCGTCGACGTGGGAATTGCCGGCGTTGAGCTCCTCGACCACGCGGGAGCTGACGTCGAACCCGAGAACCGACGCCCCGGAACGCACCGCCTCTCGCGCAAGCGGAAGTCCCACGTAGCCCAGTCCCAGAATTACGACATCTGTCATTGCTCGTCCCTCAAGCCGCGGTTGATCTGTTCGAACTCCGCCTACAACAACCTGCGAATGCTATCCCACGATGCCGCCGCTTCCGGATGGCCGCAATCGCGGTCTGACCGAGACGCACACCCCGTCGTTCCGGGCCGATCAGCCTCGGCTGGGCGCCCGGTCCGGGGCCAGCCGACGATAGATGCCGGCCTGTACCTCCGCCTGGACCTCCCAGGTCCAGGCCGCGAGATCCATCGACTTGTACGCCGTGCGGTAGCGCTCGGGATCGGCGAGTACCGCCCTGGTCGCCCGCACGTACCCGTCGACGTCGTCCACCCGGAAGACCTCGCCCTGGTCGTTCTCCCGGACCGTCGCCGCCATCGTCTCCACATCGCTGACCAGGATCGGCAGCCGCGCGTGCGAGTACTCGAAGAACTTCGTGATGAGCTGGATCTCGTGGTTGAGCCAGTGGTGGATCGGGATCACGCCCGCATCCGCCGTGGAGAGGAAACCGACCACCTGGGAGTGCGCGACGTAGGGCAGGACGTGCAGCCGGTCCGCCGTACCGAGCTCCCGGGCCCGTGCGATCAGGCTCTTCAGGTACGCGCTCTGCGGGTCGTTCACCACGAAGGCCACGTGCGCCTCGGGTAGCTGGGGCATCGCCTCCACCATCACGCCCATGCCGCGGTGGACCGCCGCCGCTCCACTGTAGACGAGCAGCGGCACGTCCGGACCGAGCCCGCACGTGCTGCGGATGTCGGGAGCCGTCGCATCCCACTCGACGTCACCGGCGTTGGGCGTGTTGAGCACGACAGACGGCAGCTCCGGCAACGAGTGATCCCGCTTCAGCAGCTCGGCGAGCTGGGTGGAGACCGTGATGACGGCGTCGGCGTACGGCGCGAACTCGTGCTCGTGCGCCTGGTTGGCCGTCATCCACCGGGCGTTGTCCGCCCTCGGCTTCACCCCGGGCAGGTACTCGTGCACGTCCCAGATGAGTTTGATCGTCCGACCCTTGCTCCGGGCCCGGATCTTCGCGCGGGCGCCGACGCCGAGCATCCGGAAGTCGTTCGCGTAGATGATGTCCGGTTTCAACTGGTCGACGGTCGCGCCGTAGGCCAGCTCGTAGTCCCACAGTTGCGGCTCCAGCCTGCGCCACGACCGGTCGCCGAGCAGCCGCCGCCAGAACACCGTGTACGCGCGGTCCCACGGGCTGCGCAACTTGCCGCGGTATCCCTGCGCCCTGGTCAGCTGCCAGTAGCGGAACGACACCCACTTCTTGACGCCCTTGGCGGCCAGCTCCTGCACCCGCAGCAACCGCCGCCGCACCGCCACCCCGGCGGACCGGTCGGTGGCCAGCAGTGCCCGCTTGACCGCCAGGTCCGCCTGCCACGCCTTGACCGCCTGCGCGCGGTGCGCCGCGATGCCGGTGGGCGGATAGGCCAGCGGCCCGATGATCCAGCGGCGCCGGAACTCGTGCCGCCGCTGCCGGAGCGGGCTTGGCATCCGCACGAGCTGGACCTTGGCATCACCCAGTTGCCAGCTCTGCGGCTGACCGTTCGGGGACCGGCCGATCAGGATGACATCCCACCCCGCCTCGGCGGCCGACCGCGCCGTCTTCTGTACCCGCGAGTCACCGTTGACTCCATTGTCGACGAGCATCACGATGCGTGCGGGCCCCGCCGGCTCGTTCGTCCCCGTCGCGACCATTGGCCCTCTCCTCTTCATGCAGGTCGACCACCGCGCCGATGTGCGGACGGGGCGCGACCTGGTACGCCCACGCTGTGCAAGAGTTGGATGTACCGCGCTATTTCGCGCTGCTGCTCGGGCCTCTGCCCGTCGCCGCGACGGCCATACCGTACACGACCTCATCGAACTGGTGCTTGACGATCTCCCAGTCCCAGGTGGCGATGGCGTGGTCCGCGGCGGCCTCACCGGCCGACCGCCAGGCCTCCTCGGTGGCGGTGACCGAACGGATCCGCTCGGCGGCCTCCTCCGGGGAGTCGACCACCCAGTCCACCGGGAACAGGGTCCGGGCGCTCGCCGGCCGTCCGGCGAAGAACGGCCAGTCCCGGACCACCGGTACGGCCGCGCTGGCCGCACCCTCCACCAGTGCGCAGTGGAAGCTCTCCCGGACCGAGCTGCTGACGATGACGCCGACGTCCCGGAACGCCTCCGGCATGTCCTCGGTCTGCCCCATCCGGACCACCGCGCCCGTCGCCTCGAGATCGGCCATCTCGGCCAGCAACTCGTCCCAGAACCGCCGGGCGTCGGGGCTCGCGTCCGCGTTGAGGTCCTGACCGAACAGTGCCAACCGGTACCGGTCGTCGGACGCGCGCAGGTGCCGGAGCACCCGCACCGCCCAGCCCGGGTCCTTGGCCACCGCCTTGATCCCCACCACGGCCAGGGTGAACCGGGCGTCCGGGTTCTTCGGCCGCCGGTACGCCCGCAGGTCCATCGCGTTGCTGATCACGTGCAGCCGGGTTCCGGCCGTCGTCATCGCCGGCACCGCGGCGACCGCGAGGTCGCGCAGGTGGTCGGAGACGAAGATCAGGTCGTCGACCCGGGAGAAGTCGACCAGGTGCGGCCAGTGCGCGAAGACCTCGAAGCTGTGCAGCCGGACGATGACCCGGGTCGACCCGGGATCCAGCAGCGAGAAGAGCACGGCCATCGCCGCGCACCAGTCGACGAAGACGACGTCGGCCCACTCCAGCTGGGGCCCCAGCCACTCCCTGACCCGGTCGCCGTAGCTGGAGCGCCCGGACAGGACGTGTTCCATCATCGCCCGGCTGTTGTTGAGCAGCGGAACGTGCGTGCCGCCGTCCTCCCCCGGGTCCAGGAACCGCACCTCGACGTCCGGTCGCTCCGTGAAGTGCCGCCGGATGGCGGCGAGGAAACCATGGTTGCCGTAGGTAGCGATCAACAGCCGCAACGGCCGGTCGGTGGGGACCGGCCCCGGGGTCCCGCTCCGGCCGCGCGGTGCCGAGAGCGCCCCGACCGCCGCGCTCGCGTGCCACTGGGCGAGGTAGCCCGCCGGATCGTCGGCGAGCGGCGACGTCATCCGGTCGAACTGGAGGCGGCGATGGAACAACTGTCGGTGAGCGGTCTGCAGCGAGGCGGCCGCCGCCCGGACGTTCCCCTTCGTCAGCACGCTGTCGGCGATCGCCAGTTCGGCGGCGACGGCGGCGGGCAGGCTCGGCGGAGTGCCGGAGTCGAGCTCGGCGCTCACCTGGCGCATCAGCAGGTCGGCCCGGAGCCGACGGTTCTGGATCCGGCGCAGCGCGACGCCCGAGGTCCGCGCGGCCTGCTCCGGGCGACCGGCCCGCAGCAGGCTCGCCTGGACCTTGCCGGCGAGCCGACCACGGGCCCGCTCGGGCAGGCCCGGCACTGCGAGCACCGCACCCCAGAGTCCGGAACCGAGTCGGAGGCGCACGAACGCCGGCGAGGTCGTCCAGCCCAGCCCGGCCGATGCGGAGCGGGCAGCCATCCGCCGGACCCTCCGGGCGGCAGTGCGCCCCAGGGTCATCGCCGGACCTCGGACCGGGTCACCGGTACCCGCGAAGGATCGAGGATCATTGCGGCATGGCCCCCTGATGCTGGCGTTTCGACGGCGATCCCATGGTATTGAGCGCGTCGGAGTCTGCCACAACGAACAAAGCGCCGGCAAACCTCAGCGGGCACGTCAAACCTGCGGTCCGTGACCAGGCACTCACTCAATGGCGGGGGCGGCGCCGGCCGCAACAGGACGGGCGAAACGATATCCCCCATAATCCCCCCGGGCGCCGATTGCCGTACCCTGCCGCTCACGACAGCCTCGCCCCGCCAGTGGCTACACTCCAACCGCCGGCCGCAGCGGGTCCGGTACGTCGCGCCACCGCCGGTTCGCCGGCGTTCTCCGTCGACAACCTGGAGTATCGCCACGTGAAGGTCGTAAGCATCGTCGGGGCCCGCCCCCAACTGGTGAAGTTGGCGCCGGTGGCCGCCGCGTTCGCGCGAACCGAACACCGGCACGTCATCGTGCACACCGGCCAGCACTACGACGCCGACCTCTCCGACGTGTTCTTTTCCGGACTCGGCATCCCGCAACCGGACGTACACCTCGGAATCGGCTCCGGCACGCACGGGGTACAGACCGGTCGGACCCTCGCGGCGCTGGACCCGGTACTCGCCGCCGAGCGTCCGGACTGGGTCCTGGTCTACGGGGACACCAACTCGACCCTCGCCGGTGCGGTCAGCGCCGTGAAGCAGCACCTGCCGGTGGCGCACCTGGAGGCCGGGCTGCGCTCGTTCAACCGGGCGATGCCGGAGGAGCACAACCGGGTCCTCACCGACCACGCCGCCGACCTGTTGCTGGCCCCGACCGAGGAGGCCATGCGGCATCTCGCCGACGAGGGGTTGGCGGCGCGGGCGCGGATGGTCGGCGACGTGATGGTCGACGTCTGCCTGCGGGTACGCGACTCGGTGCTGGCCGGCGAGCAGCACCCCGGCGAGCTGCCCGAGGGCATCGACGTCCACGCACCGTACCTGCTCGCCACCGTGCACCGGGCCGAGAACACCGACGACGCGGATCGGCTCGCCGCCCTGGTCGACGCGCTCGCCGTGCTGCCGGTGCCGGTGGCGCTGCTCGCCCACCCGAGGCTGCTGGCCCGGGCCGACGAGCACGGCGTGAAGCTGGCCCAGGGTGCGATCCGGGTTGGCCGACCGCTGCCCTACGCCGGCATGGTGGCCGCGGTGCTCGGCTCGGCAGGTGTGATCACCGACTCCGGGGGCCTCCAGAAGGAGGCCTACCTGCTCGGTCGCCCGTGCACCACGTTGCGGACCGAGACCGAGTGGTCGGAGACCCTCGACGGCGGTTGGAACCGGCTCGTCCCGGACCCTCGCGCCATCGTCGCGGACGAGTGGGTCCGCACCGCGACCCGGGACGCGCCGACCACCGCGCGGAGCGAACCTTACGGCGACGGGCGGGCGGCGCAGCGGGTGGTGGAGGCCCTGGCCAGCACTTCGACCTGAGCGTCCGCCCGGCGAACGACCTCCGACGCGCTCCGCGAACGCTTCCCTGACCAGCCCCGACGCAAGGAAGATCGGCAGCAGCAGGATGCATAACCCTCTCCCGTCCTCGCTCACCAACCTGACCCGCGCGATCCGTCCCCGGCCGCGCCCCGGCGATCGACCGCACGTGATCTACCTTGCGATCGGGTTTCCGCCCGCCGCGAAGAGCTCGGCCTACCGGCTGCGCGAGACCGCCAACCAGTTCTGCGCGATCGGCTGGGACGTCACCGTCATCACCATCTGCCAGGAGGCGTGGGAGCGCGAGTACGGCCTGGACCACAGCCTCTCGGCCGGCGTCGACCCGAGGGTCAAGGTGGTCGAGCTGCCGCTGATGCGCGTCGACCTGGAGACCGACATCCGCAACTTCTCCGAGGCGCGGGCGTTGCGCCCTCGGGAGTGGATCGAGCGGCAGCGCAGGCAGGAACTCAAGATCTTCCCGGAGCCGGTCTTCGGCGGCTGGCGGTACGCCCTGGAGAAGGCGGTATTGCGGGAGCACCGGGCACACGCCGCCGTCCTGCTCATGACGACCTGCGCGCCGTACGTCAACCTGGCCGCGACGTGGCGGCTGTGGCAGGAGCACCGGGTGCCGTACGTGGTGGACTTCCGGGACGGCTGGTCGGTCGACGTGATCGGCGGCGGCACGGCGTTCCCGGAGAAGTCCCCCGCCGGGCAGTGGGAGAAGCGGGTCCTCGAGCAGGCCGGGGCGATCTGGTGCGTCAACGAGCCGATCGCACAGTTCTACCGGGACCGGTATCCGGTGGTCGCCGACCGGGTCCGGGTGGTCCGCAACGGCTACGACCCCGACTGCGTACCGGATGCGCCGCACCGGGCGGATCCCGCCGCCGGACTGACGTTCGGCTACCTCGGCTCGATCAACTTCGCGCCGGCCCTGCTCGACTCGGTGCTCACCGCTTGGCGGATGGCTCGCCGGGTGGACCCGGTACTCGCCCGCAGCCGGTTCGAGGTACGCGGACACATCGGTGCCGGTGCGCTGCGCGAGGCCAACGCGCACAGTGAACTGCTGCGCGCGGCCGCCCCCGATGACGTGGAGTTCGGCGGTCCGGTGCCGAAGGCCGAGGTCGCCGCCGTTTTCGGGCGGTGGGACGCGCTGGTACTCATGCTCGTCGGCGGCAAGTACGTGACCTCCGGGAAGGTCTACGAGTACGCCGCCAGCGGGCTGCCGGTGATGTCGGCCCACGAGGTGGACCACGACGCCGCGAACGTGCTCGCCGGACATCCGCTCTGGACCGGAGCTGTCGGCCTGGACGTGGCGGCGCTGGCTGCCGCCTTCCGCGAGGCCGCCAGGTTGGCGGTCGAGGCGACCGACGCCCAGCGGGAGGCCGCCCGGGTCCACGCCGAGCACTTCGCCCGAGGCGCCCAACTCGCCCCCGCCGTCGCCGAGGCCGCCCGGCTGGCCTCGAATCCCGCCGCTGGGAAACCGACCCCCGCCTACGCCGACCGAGGCAGGTAGATCCTTATGATCAACGTACTTCTCGTCGCGGGCACGGTGCCCCGGCAGGAGACGGTGCTGGTTGAGGCCCTGGAGCGGTTCCGGAAGCAGGGCGTCCAGGTTCGCCTGGTCTGCGACTTCGACCTGAGCCGGCTCACCTTCGATCCGGCCCCGGCGCAGGTGCGCGGGCTCCGCGAGACCGAACCGGACGACCGGCTGCGCCGGTCCCTCGGCGGCGAGCCGTCCCGCGCGGTCTGGGTCCGTGCCTGGCACGACGAGGTGGTCCGGCGCTGGGTCCGCGAGGCCGACGTGCTGGTGTCGATGGACATGGTCGCCGTCTACGCGGTGTGGGAGATGGCACAGCGGCAGCTCGACGCGGACGCCTGCCACGGCCTCGGTCCGGCTGCCCGGGCGGTCCAGGCCCGCCTCGCCGGCGCGCCCCGGCCAAGGAGAGGGCTACGTGCGGCGGTCGCGATCCGTGCCGGCATCGTCGCCCGAGCAACCCGCCGGGATGCGCAGGGCAAGGTACGCCGGGCCATGCGGATCGGCATGGCCCCGGCCGTGATGCGCAGCGGTGCCGGGGCCTGGTTCTGGCGTACCGCGGTGGCGGTGCCGGCCCTGCCCGACCGGGTACGGACGGGTGTCGCGTACCGGGTGCACCAACGCGCGATCGAAGCGGACCGCCCGCAGCAGGCGGCCGCCGCCTCGGCCGCCGCTTCGGCCCGGCTGGAGGACGTCGCCTCCCGGGCCAACCTGTTGACCAGGGAGGCGACCTGGGAACTGGCCATCGGCCGCGTCCCGGTCGCCCTGCACGCGGCGGTCGCCACCGAACTGGCCGTCGCCGACGGATGGCTCCGCAAGAAGAACACCGCCCGGGCGACCCAGTCGACGCACAGGGCGCTGAAATTGCTGTTCCATCGGGTGGCGCACTTCGAACAGCCCTGCTCCCCACTCGCCGAACGCCCGGCGGAGTTCCTGGCGCCGCTGCGCGACAGCGCCGTCGGTCGCGCTCTCGCCACCCCGCGTGGCCGGGCCACACCGGCCGAGCCACCGCCAACCGACCGGGCGCTGCGGCTGCTGGTCCTCACCGACGGCGAAGCGCGACGCTCCCGGACGATCCGGGGTCGCTACGACGACCGGCCGGACGTCGAGGTCCAGTACGTCGACCTCGGCGACGAGACGGACGCCGGGGCGGTACGCACCGATCCGGCCGCGCAGGTGGGTCACCTGCTCGCCGGGTCGAGCGAGTACGGCAACCGGATGCGCGAGTGGTTGCAGCCCCGGCTGGAGTGGGCCGACGTCCTCCTCGCCGACGGCACCGAGCCCGCCGCGGCGGTTACGCTGTTCGACCCGGGCACCACCCGGATCGTGGTACGCACGCACCCGGCCGACCTGCTGCGTCCATGGGCGCACCTGGTCGACTACTCGCGAGTGGACGAACTGGTCGTCGCCGCGGAGGCCGTGCGGGAGCTGGCCACCGCGGTGCTGCCCCAGCTCGGCACGGAGACGGCACCGACGCTGTCGGTCGTCGGCGACGCGCTCGACCTACCCGCACACGCTCGTCCCAAGGAGCCGCAGAGTCGCTTCACCCTCGGCCTGCTCGGTGTGAACGCCGTCGACACCCGGTGGGCCGTCGAGGTCCTCCGGCAGCTCCGGGCCGGCGACACCCGGTACCGCCTGGTGCTGATCGGTACCGAACTCACCCCCGAGCCGGGCATGGTGGTCCGGCGTTACCACGAGGAACTCCTCGCCGAGCTGGTCGAGCTGGAACGGTCCGGAGCGGTGGCCCGGGTCGAGCGGGTTCCCGACGAATTCCCGGAGGCGTTGTCCGGCGTCGGGGTGATCCTGAGCAGCCCGATCCGGGAGACCTTCCGGCATGCACACGTCGAGGGCGCGGCCGGTGGCGCCGTACCGGTGCTGCGCGGATCGTCCCTCGCCGGCTCGGTGCACGGTGTCCGGGCACTCGTGCCGACGGAGTGGGTCGCGGACACGCCGCAGCAGGCGGCGGACCGGATCCGCGAGCTGACCGCCAGCGAGGAGAGCTGGCGGGCCAACGGTGCGGAGGTGGCCGCCTACGCCCGGGCCACCTGGGACTGGCGCAGCGGCGGCCAGCGCCTCGCCGAGGTGCTCCGGATTCCACTGCGCCACCCGGTGCACTGAGCACACAGACCATCTGCCGGGGCCGGGTCGACCGCCCTGCCCCGGCCTGGGCTATCGGCCGCTGGACTTCTGCCGCACGATGCGGTCGAACAGGTTCCGGGTGGCGATCTGGATCTTCTGGTTGCGGAAGCCCCGCCGGTTGAGCGCCAGAGTCCAGTGCAGCGTGCCCGCGTCGAAGACCAGCGCACCGCCCGGCGTCTCGTACAGGTGGGTGTTCTGCTCGTGCACGGTGCCGTTGCGCAACCGGTAGGGCGAGGCGGACAGGATGGTGGAGTTCACCCCGACCGGTGCCGGCATCGCCGGATCGTAGCCGTCGGCCTCACCGCCGACCAACCGCGGCAGCTCCAGGCCGTCGGTCACCCTGCAACGCTCCCAGAACCAGTGGTCGGCATTGCGCACCACCAGCGGACTCGGGGCCGCGACGATGCCGTTGTACTGCACGCCGAGCAGCCGCTGCTCGGCGTGCTCGCCCTGGCCGCCGAGATCTCGCCACCGCATCGTGGCGCCGAGACCGTCGACGCCGGCCGTCGGATCCGGGGCGGTTTTGTAGCAGGTCACGATGCGGTTCTCGCGCCCGTCGGTGGACGGCTCCAGCCGGATTCGCCAGTACACGTTGTTGGCGGCCAGGAACGCCAGGCTCACGCCCCGCTGCACCGCCTGGTCCGCCGCCCGAACCATCTCCGCCGACCAGTACTCGTCGTGACCGCAGAAGACCAGCCCGGCGTAGCGCCCCGGATCGATCCGGCCGGTGTGGAGGTCGACCGTGGACGCGTAGGTCACGTCGTAACCGCGTTGTTCGACCCACTGCACGAAGTCGTGGTCCCGGTCGAACTGCTTCGGCCACCCCCGGTCGGAGTACGGACGGTCGAAGGAGACCTGGAAGGCGCGGGCGTCGGGGTCGATCGGGGCGCCCGGCGACGGGAATCCGTAGTAGAGGCTCTTGCCCCGCCGCCCGTCCTTGGGCCACTGGTTGTAGGCCTGGTAGGTCGAGAACGGCAACACGACGCAGAGTTCCGCGGGATTCCGGTCGTCCCGAACCACGAACGGCGTGCAGCCGCGAGTGCCACTCTGGCTGGTGAAGGTCGCGACGTAGAGTCCGGACACCCAGTCGGCGGGCACCCGGAGCCGCAGTATCGGCGGCCAACGGCACTCGATCGTCCCGGTCAGCGGATCGGCCGGCGGCACCGGATGGACCTGACAGGCAAGAGGAGGGTTGGTGTACACGAGCCGGCCACCCTGGCCGTCGTACCAGCCGAGTCGGTAGATCGAGATGGTGACGCTCTGCGGCACGTCCACGGTGACGTGGAAGTCGATGACCTCGCCGGGTGCGACACTGGTCGTGGAGGCGTACCCCTGGACCTGAATCCGCTCGTCGTCGGAGTCGCGCAGGCCTCCACTCCCGGACCGCCAGGCGTCCGTGCCGGCACGCTTGTTCTCGACCCGCACCACGTCGTCCCGGTACGTCAACTTCGCCGCACCCTTCGGTCCTGGTCTCGACCCCTGGCAGGCTGCGAGAGCCAGGGCGGTGACTGGTAGACCGGCCGCCAGGATGCCAAGCGCTGATCGCCGCGAGACATGCGACATCTCTTTCCTCTTTTTCTGCCAGAGTCAGCGCCACCAGCCCAGCGCGACACCGATGGTGCCGGCAGGCGGATGCGTAGAGGACTGCACCCTAAATCACCGTGGCAAGTGGCGCTGCCCCGTCAGCCGAGCACCGCTGGCTCCCGCACCGCCGGCCTCGGCGCGACGTCCGGTCGCAACCGCCGGTACACCCCGTCGAGCACCTCCGCCTGTGCCTCCCAGGTCCATCCCGCGAGCAGGCCCGGCCGGTCGTACGCCGCCCGGTAATGCTCGGGGTCGGCCAGTACCGCCCGGACCGCCCGGACGTAGTCGGCCAGGTCGCCGGCCCGGAACACCTCACCCTGCCCGGTCGACCGGGTCGTCTCCGCCATGGTCCGGACGTCGCTGCAGACGATCGGCAGCCGGGCGTGCGAGTACTCGAGGTACTTGGTGATCAGTGCGAGTTCGTGGTTCGGCTTGTGGTGGATCGGCACCACCCCGGCGTTCGCCGTGGCCAGGAACGTGGAGACCTGCCAGTGCGGCACGTACGGCAGCAGGTGCACCCGATCACCAACGCCGATCTCCACCGCCCGGGCCAGCAGCTCCTCCGAGGCGGAGTTGTTGCCGCTCGGATGCAGCGTGACCAGTGCGATGTGGACGTCGGGCAGGTGCGGCAGCGCGTCGACCATCAGGTCGACTCCGCGCGAGGGGTTCACCCCCCCGCAGTAGACCAGTACCGGCGTGTCCGGGCCGATGCCGCACCGCGCCCGCAGATCCGGCGTCGAACCGTCGCCCGGAACGTCCTGCGGCGCACCGTCCGGCGCGTTGAGCACGACCGCCGGTCGTTCGGGCAGCCCGTGCACCTCCTGCAACAGCTCGGCCAGGGTCGAGGAGACGGTGACGACCGCGTCGGCCCGCGGGGCGTACTCCGCGGTGTAGGCGATCTGCGCGGGCAGCCAGCGCGGGTTGTCCGCCCGGCCGGTCACACCGGCGACGTACTCGTGCGCGTCCCAGACGACCTTGACCTCGCGCCCCCGGGCCCGGGCCCGTTCCGCGGCGCGAACGCCGACACCCACCATCCGGAAGTCGTTGGCGTGGATGAGGTCCGGTCGCAACGAGTCGATGACGCGTCCGAAGGCGAGTTCGTAGTCCCACAGACCCGGGTCCAGCCGGCGCCAGCTCCGATGACCCATGAGCTTCTGCCAGAAGCCCATGGACATCCGGGTGATCAGGGTCTCCGGGTTCTGCCGGCCCTGCTGGAGCCGGTGCAGTTCGCCCGCACGGAACCTCACCCACAGCGCGAGGACCTTGGCCGCGACCCGGGGCGGCAGGAGCAGCAGTCTGCCGAGCGCGTGTCGGACCCGGCTACCACCGGCCCGTCGGGCCGCGTCCAGGGCCGCCCTTCGCTGCTGGATCTCCCAGCGCCAGGCCTTGACGGCGTTGACCCGCTGCGTGGCGTACCGGCCGGGCCGGTAGGCCAGCGGGCGGCGCAGCGAGCGCCGCATCAGCATCGGGTGCTGGCCGAGTGGCCGGGGCACCCGGACGAGCCGGACCGTCGCCTCGCCGATGGTCCACGTCTCCTGCGGCGACGCGTTGCTGAGGATCCCGAGCAGGGTGACGTCCCAGCCGGCCGCCGCGGCGGACCGCGCCTCCTTCTGCACCCGGGAGTCGCCCTGCACGGCGTTGTCGACAAGCATCACCACGCGGCCCCGGCCGGATCGGGGATCCTGGACGCCCTCGTTGTGCATTTGTAAGCCCCCTGAAGAACTGTCGTCAGACGGAGACGGCGCCCGGAGCGCGGTCGATCGCGTCGCTCACCAACGGCGCCACCGACACGGTCGCGCCCGTCGTCGCCGACTCCAGCAGGGCGGCCGCGACCTGCACTGTACGCAGACCCTGCCGCAGTGTCACGATGTCGGTCTCCTTGCCCTCGACGGCATCCCGGAACCGCTCGTGCTCGACCAGCAGCGGCTCCCGCTTCGGGATGGCGTACCGGACCATGTCGCCCTCGGCGACGCCCCGGAACGCCCGCAGCGCCTCCCACTCGGTGTCGATGGCCCCGTTGGCGTAGAAGGTCAGGTCGGCGGTGAGGGTGTCGGCGACGAAGCAGCCCCGGTCGCCGGTGATCACCGTGGACCGCTCCTTGAGCGGGCTGAGCCAGTTCACCAGGTGGTTCACCATGGTGCCGTTGCCGAGCTGCCCCACGGCGGCCACCATGTCCTCGTGCAGCCGACCGCTGCGGGACACCGTACGGGCCGACACCGAGGTGTACTCCTGTCCGGTCACCCAGCTCGTCAGGTCGATGTCGTGGGTGGCCAGGTCCATCACGACGCCCACGTCGGCGATCCGGTGTGGAAACGGTCCCTGCCGGCGGGTGACCACCTGGAAGACCTCGCCCAGCTCCCCCGCCTCCAGCCGGAGCCGCAGGTTCTGCAATGCCGGGTTGTATCGCTCGATGTGTCCGACCCCGGCGACCAGCCCGCGTGACTCGAACGCCTCGACGAGCCGGGTGGCCGCCTCGACCGACTGGGCGAGCGGCTTCTCGATCAGCGCACCGATGCCGCTGGCGGCCAGCTCCATGCCGACCGGCTCGTGCAGTGCGGTGGGGCAGGCCACCACCGCATAGTCGATCTTCATCTCGATCAGCTCGGCGACGGTGGAGACCACCGGTACCGGCAGCGCGCCGGTGGGGTCGCCGGCCGGGTCCACCACACCGACGAACCGCACACCGTCCAGGTTGGACAGGATTCGGGCGTGGTTGCGCCCCATGGCGCCGAGACCGATCAGCCCGGCCCGCAGGGTACGGGAGGCCGCGTTCACCGGGCACCGCCCAGGCTGTTCGCCGCGTCCGCGATCCGCGCCAGATCGTGCTCGGTCAGCGCCGGGTGGATCGGTAGCGACACCACCTCGCGGGCGGCCCGCTCGGTCTCCGGCAGGTCCCAGGGACCGGGCCTGCCGTTCTCGTCCAGGTAGGGCCGGAGCCGGTGGATCGGGGTCGGGTAGTAGACCGCGTTGCCCACCCCCCGGTCCAGCAGCTGCCGCTGGGCGGCGTCCCGGTCCCCGGTCACCCGCACCGTGTACTGGTGGTAGACGTGCCGCGCCGCGTCGGCGACCGGCGGGGTGACCACTCCGGTGATCCGGGAGTCGAGGAACTTGGCGTTCGACCGGCGCTGCTCGGTCCACTCCGGCAGCTGCCGCAGCTGCACCCGGCCGATCGCCGCCGCCACGTCGGTGAGCCGCATGTTCGCGCCGACGATCTCGTTGGCGTACCGCTGCTCCATGCCCTGGTTGCGCAGCAGCCGCAGGGTACGGGCCAACTCGGGATCCGGGGTCGTGATCATGCCGCCCTCCAGGGCGTGCATGTTCTTCGTCGGGTAGAAGCTGAAGCAGCCCGCGATGCCGAAGGCGCCGACCGGGGTACCGCCGAGCGCCGCACCGTGCGCCTGGGCGGCGTCCTCGACGACCGCCAGGTCGTGCCGCTGCGCGATCGGCATCAGCCGGTCCATCGCGGCGGGGTGGCCGTAGAGGTGCACCGGCATGATCGCCTTGGTGCGCGGGGTGATCGCCGCCTCGACCGCGGCCGGGTCCACGCAGAAGCTGCCCGGCTCGATGTCCACGAAGACCGGCTCGGCGCCGACCAGCCGAACCGCGTTGGCGGTGGCCGCGAAGGAGAACGAGGGGACGATCACCTCGTCACCCCGGCCGAGGCCCAGCGCCAGCAGGGCCAGGTGCAGCGCGGAGGTGCCCGAGTTGACCGCGACGCAGTGCCGGCCGGCCACCAGCTCGGAGAACTCCTCCTCGAAGGCCGCCACCTCCGGGCCCTGCACCACCCGGCCGCTGCGGAGCACCCGGACCGCCGCTTCGATCTCGGCGTCTCCGATGACTGGTTTCGCGGGTGGAATCAGGTCTGCGTTCTGCCCGGCCATGGGCATCCTCCTTCGGTGGGGGATCGCAATCGGCATGCGATGCTAGCTCGTTGCGGGGTAGCGGGAACGAGTGGTGCGGGGTAGGTCACGAGGGGTGTGCGGACGCGGCGACCGCGTCGCCCGACGGCACCGGCTCGATGGCGCCGAGTCCGGCCGCGACGGCGGCGGCCAATCGTGGTACGTATGCCTCCGGAAGGGGGGTACGGGCGACGGCGAGCCGCCAGTAGAGCGGGCCGACGATCAGGTCCACGGCCTCGTCGGGATCCGCGCCCGCGGGTAGCTCCCCACGGTCGACCGCCCGGCCGAGCAACAGTATGCCGATGTCTCGCTGGTTCGCCCGCAGCGCCTCTTGCAGGGTCAGCGCTATCTGCGGATTGCGGGCCGCCTCGGCCAGCAGATCGGGGATGATCTGCGAGGCCAGTGGGTGTCGCAGGGCCCGGGCCAGGATCCGCAGCAGCACCTCGAGGTCGCCGCGCAGGGTGCCGGTGTCCGGCAACGGTAGGCTCTGCCCCGCAACCCGGGACACGATCTCCAGTACCATCTCCAGCTTCGAGGGCCACCGGCGATAGATCGCCGTCTTGCCGACTCCCGCCCGGCGCGCGACTGCCTCGATCGAGAGCCGTCCGTAGCCGACCGCGGCGAGTTCCTTCATCACGGCTCGGCGGATCGCGTCGGTGATCTCCCCTCGGAGCACCGCCGCTCCCGCTGGAGCACGCCGGTTGTCGGTCGCCACGTCGGCCAATATAGCGCGACGACGGTACGGTTGCGTCCCGACGTACGATCGACTACGTTCCACGCAAGCGACGACCACCGTTGCCCCTTACCTCCGGCCACGGTCGCTTTGTCGCACCCATCTTGCAGCCCGAACAGATCGGAGCGCCCAGCTATGGCCCCCACGGCGGTAGCCGATCCCGACTCGGGCCTGACCGGGGCACAACTCGCCGCCCGGTACGGCCTGACCGTCGCCGGCGAGAGACCCACGCTGATCGCCTACACCAAGCAGTTGTGGTCCTACCGCCACTTCATCTCGGCGTACGCGACGGCGAGGCTGGTCGCCACCTTCGCCAACGCCCGCCTGGGCCGGATCTGGCAGGTGCTGACGCCGCTGACCAACGCCGCGATCTACTACCTGATCTTCGGCGTGATCCTCGACACCCAGCGGGGCGTCCCGAACTTCATCGCGTACCTCTGCGTCGGCCTCTTCGTCTTCACCTTCAGCCAGACCGTGGTGACCGGCGGCACCCAGTCGATCATAGGCAACCTCGGACTGATCCGGGCGCTGCACTTTCCCCGGGCCGCCCTGCCGATCGCCGTGACCCTGACCCAGTTCCAGACCCTGATCTCCGCGATGGTGGTGCTGATCGCCATCGTGCTGATCACCGGCGAACCGCTGACCCTGGAATGGCTGATGCTGGTACCGGCGTTGCTGCTCCAGTCGGTGTTCAACGCCGGGCTGGCGCTCGGGATGGCCCGGCTCGGCGCCAAGATCACCGACCTCAAGCAGCTCATGCCGTTTCTCATGCGGACCTGGATGTACGCCTCCGGCGTGCTCTACAGCGTGG
The DNA here is from genome assembly GCF_040120695.1 of Plantactinospora sp. B6F1. Classification (NCBI taxonomy): domain Bacteria; kingdom Bacillati; phylum Actinomycetota; class Actinomycetes; order Micromonosporales; family Micromonosporaceae; genus Plantactinospora; species Plantactinospora sp. B6F1. The sequence continues at coordinate 150,311 of NZ_JBEEAC010000011.1, forward strand.
AGTTCTTCTCCCAGAACCTGCCGGGTTGGGCCTCGACGATCGTCGAGGCGAACCCGCTGCTCGTCTTCATCGAGCTGGTTCGACACGCCCTGCTGGAGGGCGCGCCGATCACCTCGACGGCACCCCGCCTGTGGCTGCTGGCCGTCGGCTGGACGCTGGTGTCGGTCGTCGCCGGATACGTCTACTTCTGGCGCGGGGAACAGGAGTACGGCCGTGGCTGAACAACACCAGGTCCACCCGGGCATGGCGAGCATCGCCGGCCAGCGCATCCCCACGGTCATCGCCGAGGACGTACACCTGATCTACCGGGTGCACGGGGGCGCCTCCAGCAGCAGCCCGGCCGCGACGCTCAAGCGGATCATCTCCCGGGCCCCGCAGGCCAACGTCCGGGAGGTGCACGCGGTCAAGGGAGTCAGCTTCACCGCGTACCGGGGCGAGGCGATCGGGCTGATCGGGAGCAACGGCTCCGGCAAGTCCACCCTGCTCCGGGCGATCGCCGGGCTGATGCCGACGAGCCGTGGGGCGATCTACACCCAGGGGCAGCCGTCGCTGCTGGGCGTCAACGCCGCCCTGCTCAACGACCTCTCCGGCGAGCGGAACGTGGCGCTGGGCTGCCTCGCCATGGGCATGTCGCCGGAGCAGGTCCGCAAGGTCACGCCGGAGATCGTCGAGTTCTCCGGGATCAACGAGCGGGGTGACTTCGCCTCGCTGCCGATGCGGACGTACTCCTCCGGCATGGCGGCCCGGCTGCGGTTCTCGATCGCGGCGGCGAAGAAGCACGACGTACTGCTGGTCGACGAGGCGCTGGCCACCGGCGACGCCCGCTTCCGGCGCCGCAGCGAGGCCCGGGTGCGCGAACTGCGTGCCGAGGCGGGCACGGTGTTCCTGGTCAGCCACGCGATCGGGACGATCCGCACCACCTGCGAACGCACCATCTGGCTGGAATCCGGGCTGATCCGGGCCGACGGCCCCACCGACGAGGTGGTGCCGGAGTACGAGAAGTTCATGAAGAAGTGATCCGGACGGCTTGCCGGTGTCGATCGGACCACTCCGCCTCGGCACCGGCGAGCCGTCCCGCCGCGCTAGGGTCCTAGGGGCCGCGCGGCCCGGCGCGACCGATCGCCCCGGCAGGCGGTGACGGCACCCATCGGAACAGCAGCAACCACCGCAACAGCAGCAGTCATCGGCAACGCAGCACCCATCGGAACAGCGGGTAGTCAGTGAGGGATCGGCATGGTGCTTGACCCGGCAACGCGGCCGGCCGGCCAGCCGGACGCCGCCCGGTGGCGGCCCACCCGGACCGTGGCGGTGGTACTGGCCGGAGGCACCGGGACCCGGGTCGGCCTCGGCATCCCCAAGCAGCTCCTCAAGATCGCCGGAAAGCCGATCCTCGAACACACCATCACGGTCTTCGAGTCCGCGCCCGAGATCGACGAGATCATCGTGCTGATGGCACCCGGCTTCCTGGACGAGGCGCGGCAGATCGTCGACAGGGCCGGCTTCCGCAAGGTCAGCCAGGTGATCGAGGGCGGGGACACCCGCAACGCCACCACCCGGCTGGCGCTGGCCGCGATCGGACCGGACGACTGCAACGTGCTCTTCCACGACGCCGTCCGGCCGCTGCTGAGCCCCCGGATCGTCCGGGAGTGCGTCAACGCGCTCTGGACGTACTCCGCCGTCGACGTGGCCATCCCGTCGGCCGACACGATCATCCAGGTGGACGACGACGACTGCATCACCGACATCCCGGTCCGTTCCCGGCTGCGCCGGGGGCAGACACCGCAGGCGTTCCGGTCCGGCACCATCCGAGCCGCGTACGCGCTGGCCGCGCAGGATCCGGACTTCAGCGCCACCGACGACTGCGGGGTGGTGCTCCGTTACCTGCCCGAGGTGCCGATCAAGGTCATCGAGGGCTCGGACGAGAACATCAAGGTGACGCACCCGGTCGACGTACACCTTGCCGACAAGCTGTTCCAGCTCGCCGCCGCCCAGGCGCCCCGACTGCGCGACGAGCGGGCGTACGTCGAGGAGCTCAGCGGCCGCACGGTGGTGGTCTTCGGCGGCAGCGAGGGGATCGGCGCGCGGCTGGCCGAGGTCGCCCGGGGCTACGGCGCGAACGTCTTCCCGGTCAGCCGGTCGAGCACCGGCACCCACGTGGAGCGGGGCGAGGACGTCGCCGCCGCACTGCGCGACGCCTTCGAGGCCACCGGCCGGATCGACCACGTGGTGGTGACCGCCGGGGTGCTCCGGATGGGCGCGCTCGCCGAGATGGACGAGGCGACCATCGCGCAGATGCTCCAGGTCAACCTGGTCGCCCCGGTGGACATCGCCCGGCAGGCGCTGCCCTACCTGCGACAGACCCGGGGCCAACTGCTGCTTTACACCTCCAGCTCCTACACCCGGGGCCGGGCCCGGTACGCCCTCTACTCCGCCACCAAGGCGGCCGTGGTCAACCTCACCCAGGCGCTCGCCGACGAGTGGTCCGAGTTCGGCGTACGGGTGAACTGCGTCAACCCGGAGCGGACCGCGACCCCGATGCGGACCCGGGCGTTCGGGGAGGAACCGGAGCACACCCTGCTGGCGGCCGACACGGTGGCACGGGTCTCGCTGGACGTGCTGCTCTCCGGGCTGACCGGCCAGGTGGTCGACGTCCGCCGCTCCCCCGGCGCCCCCCCGGCGGAGGCCGCGGGACAGTCTGTCGAGCCGGGCGGCGTCGAGACCGGCCGCCGGTCCGCCGGGCCGGACGGCAGCGACTCCGGCGGCCGGTCCGCCGCACCCGACGGCAGCGACTCCGGCCGCCGGTCGGACGGTTCGGGCCGGGAGCCCGGACCCGACCGGATCGGCCGACAACGCTCCACGGAACTGGTGCCGCCGCCCCGGGTCGGCACCGCCTAGCCGGGTCCGCACCTCCGAGATCACCGTCCGGCGACGATCACCCCTCCGGCGGTCCGTCCCAGGAAGGAAGCGCATGCGTGGCGATCTGGTCAGGAAACTGACCGTCCGGTGTCTGAGCGCCGGCCTGGCCGTGCTGTCCTTCCTGGTCCTCGCCCTCACCTCGGCCGAGCTGCCGGGCCTCGCCCTGGCGGCGGCCGGTGCCGTCGCGGTCTGGCTGGAGCGCCGGGTCAACCCGCGCGCCGACCTGGTCGCCGAGCCGGTCCTGCTGATCGCCGGGATCCTGGTCGGGTACGCCCACCGGGTCCCCGAGGCCGGATGGAACTCCGTGGCGTTGGCGCTCACCGGGGTGGCCCTGCTCGGGCTGACCCTGACCGAGCGGCCGCTGCGGGACGCCGCCGAGCTGGAGGTGCGCTCGGCCAACCTCGGCGTACGGTCGTCGCCGCTGCTCGTCGCCGACCGGCTCGGGCCGGCGGTCCTGGTCCTGCTGGTGGTACTCGCCGGAATGGCGGCGCTGACCCTGCCGGTCTGGCCCGCTCTGGTCCTCACCGTGCTGGTCGGCGCGGCCGCCACGGTCGGTGCGGTGGGGCCGATCGCACTGCGCCGGCTGCGTCCCTCCGGCGGGCAGAGCGCGGTCACCCACGCGCTCCGCCGGCACCAGCCGGAGTTCCTGCTCTACTTCTCCGCACCGCCCGGCTCGGAATACCAGGTCATGATGTGGCTGCCGTACCTGGAGCGGATCGGGCGGCCGTTCATGGTGCTGCTCCGGGAGCCGAACTTCCTGCCGGCGATCTCCGCCGCCACCAGTGCGCCGGTGGTGGTCTGCCCGACACCACGCTCGATCGACGAGGCGATCGTGCCGAGCCTGCGAGTGGCGTTCTATGTCAACCACGGCGCCAAGAACAGCCACTGCATCCGCTTCGCGCATCTCACGCACATCCAGTTGCACCACGGCGACAGCGACAAGGCGCCGAGCGCCAACCCGGTCTCCGCGATCTTCGATCGGATCTTCGTGGCCGGGCAGGCGGCGATCGACCGGTACGCCCGCAACGGCGTGACCATCCCCCGGGAGAAGTTCGCCATCGTCGGCCGGCCGCAGGTGGAGTCGATCGCGGTGCGCCGGGAACCGATCCGGGACCGGGCCGACAAGGTGGTGCTCTACACGCCCACCTGGACCGGTCACAACGCCGACGTCGACCACTGCTCGCTGCCGGTCGGCGAGACCCTGGTTCGCGGGCTGCTGGACCGGGGTGTGACGGTGATCCTGCGGGCCCACCCCTACACCTCGCAGAACCCGGCCTCGGCCCGGCAACTCGCCCGGATCGAGCAACTCCTCGCCGAGCACCGGACCAGCACGGGGCGGCAGCACGTCTTCGGCGCCGACGCGGCGAAGAAGATGACCCTGGTCGACTGCGTCAACGCCTCCGACGCGCTGGTCTCGGACGTCTCCGCGGTGATCTCCGACTACCTCTACTCCGGCAAGCCGTACGCGGTCACGGACCGGGTCGGTGAGGGTGACCGGTTCGTCGAGGGGTTCCCGCTGGCCGGCTCGGGGTACGTGCTGGACTCGCAGATGTCCAACCTGGACGACGTACTGGACCGGCTGCTGGGCAGCGATCCGCTGGCCGAGGTCCGGTGGCAGACCCGTACCCGCTATCTCGGCGACTTCCCGGAGCAGCGCTACGCCGACGGGTTCCTGGAGGAGGCCCGCCGGCAGGTGGACGGCGCCAGGGCGGCCCGCCCGGTGCCGTCGCCCCGCCCCGCACCGGTCTCCTGAGGTCGATCGACGGCTGTGCCATGATGCGTCGGTGACGACGATCAGGACCAGTCAGGACCGGAACGAACTGGCCGACCTGCTGCGCCGCGATCCCCACCTGCACGCGTACGAACTCGGCGACCTCGACGACTTCTACTGGCCGTACACCACCTGGTACCGGTACGACGACGCGGTGGCGCTGCTCTACCGGGGCGGGCCCACCCCGGTACTGCTGGCGCTGCACCGCTCGCCAGCGGTGCTGACCGAACTGCTCACCGGTCTCCTCCCGCTGCTGCCCCGGCACTTCGAGGCACACCTCTCCCCCGGCGGCGCGGCGGTGCTGTCCCGGAAGTACCCGGTCAGGTCGCGCGGGTTGCACCTGAAGATGGCGCTCACCGACCCGGACCGGCTGGCTCGGGTGGCGCCCGGCGGCGAGGTGCTCACCGAGGCCGACCTACCGGAGCTGACCGCGCTCTACCGGGCGGCCTACCCGGGGAACTGGTTCGACCCCCGGATGGTCGAGACCGGGCACTACGTGGGGCTGCGCCGCGACGGCGAACTGATTGCCGTCGCCGGGGTGCACGTCTGGTCGCCCCGTTACCGGGTGGCCGCGCTGGGCAACGTGACGACGGCTCCGGCGTACCGGGGACAGGGGTTGGCCAGCACGGTGGTGGCGACACTCTGCCGGCGGCTGCTGGAAACCGTCGACACGGTGGCGTTGAACGTCGTCGCGGAGAACACCGCCGCCTACAAGCTGTACGACCGGCTCGGCTTCAGCCCGATCGCCGAGTACGCCGAGTACACCGTCGGCGAGCCGGCACCCACCCCCGAGGCGGATGTCCGTCCGCTGTGAACCGAACCGGCGATGAACCGGACCCCGGCACGTAGCGGTCCGACCCTTGTCAAGGGTCGACACCGCGGGCACCATGTCAACGTTCTCGAAAGCCGCCAGTCCGCCAGACGCCGGGCCGCCAGGCATCCGGGCCGGCTGTCCGCCCCGTCCATACGTCTGCCGTCCATCCCTGTCTTCGCAGCCGATCTGTCGCCGAGGAGCGCCGGTGCTTGAGGAGTTCATGGGCATTCCCGCCCACCCCTTCCTGGTCCATCTCGCGGTGGTGTTCGTGCCACTGCTCGCCCTGACCACGGTCGGGTACGCGTTCGTCCCGTTCGTCCGCCCGCACCTGCGTTGGGTGCTGGGACTGCTCGCCGTCGCCACCCCGCTGGCCGCGCTGATGGCCAAGCTCTCCGGTGACCGGTTCCTCGCCCGGCTGGAGTCCCGCAACCGGGTCAGCCCGGAGTACGTCCCGCGGCTGGCGGAGCACCAGGACCTCGGTACCAACACCCTGTTCGCGACGATCGCGCTCGGGGTGCTGGCCCTGGCGCTGGTCGTCCTCGTCAAGCCCCGCGGCGCCGCCGCGGCGCCGACCGGTGGGGCGGACGGGGACGGCGCAGCCGGCACGACTGCCAAGGGGGCGCCGATGCTGCTGACGCTGGTGCTCGCTGTGCTGTCCCTGGCGGCGGCGGGGATCGCCCTCTACTACGTGTTCCGCACCGGCGACACGGGCGCCCAGGCGGTGTGGGAGGGCCAGTGATCAACCCCTGATCGCGGGCCTGGTCGCGCCCCGAAGAGGACGCCGGCCCGCCCCACATCCCGGTCGGCACGGGTCGTCCGGGTGGGTGGGGCGGGCCGGCGTCTGGGTTGTCGCTACCGGCGGGCGGGGGGGGTCAGGACGAGTAGCCCCGGGTGGCCACCCAGTTCGCCAGGTCGATGGTGGTCATCCAGTAGTGGCTGTCCGCGCCCGGGATGGCCGGGTCGGCGATCTTCACGGTACGACCGTCGTCGCGGTAGCCGACCACGGTCACGTAGTGCCCGCCGGGGTAGCTGTGCCAGCCGCCCGCGAGGTCGGTGGCCGAGCCGGCGATGTTGACGACCACGGCGTGCCCGCTGGTGACGGCGCGCACCACGTCCGCCTGGAGTTGGTCCATCTGGGCCGGGGTGGCGGCGCCACCGGGGATCGCGGTGGTGCGGTAGACATCGGTCCCAATGATCTTGTTCAGCACCCGGGTGGTGTCATGGGCCGAGTTCGTGCCGCTCATCGTGGTGCCGAGGTCGGCGGCGACCGCGTCCTGGCTCGGCTGCTTGTCCCGGACGGTCAGCGCGATCCGGGTGGCGGCCGGGCCGCAGTACCAGCCGTTGATCTGGGCCTGGAACCGGTAGTCCAGCAGCTTCGACTCGGGTGGCGCCGGTGGCTTGCTCGGGCTGCTGACCGGGGCGGCCCTGGTCGCCTTGCTGGCCGCCGGGGCGGGCTCGGTGGTCGCCGGCTGCGACGGGGTCGCCGGCTTGGTGGTTGCCGGGGCGGTGCTGTCCGGGCTGGTGCCGCCCGGGGCGGCGGTGGCGGCTCCGGCCTGTCCCGCCGCCGGGCTGCCGTGATCGGCGACGGCGACGGTCGAGGTCTGCGGGCTCTCCGTCGAGCCGGTCGAGGTCAGGACGACTCCGGTGGACGCGGCTGCGGCGAGCACCGCGGCCGAGGCGAGCGCGAGCCGGTTGCGCCGGCCCGACATGGCGGTCCTGAACCGTCCGTTAATCGCGTGCTTCAACGTTTCCTCCAGGGGAAATGCGCGTCACCCACACCGGGGGGCAAGGAATGACGTGGCGTTTCTGTCGCTGCCGGAATGTGCCGTGAAATCGCACGGAGTCGCACGGGGCGGCCCGCCGAGAAACGTTCGGCGGAACGGACCGATGGTGCGAGCGGACCGGTGGCACGCCGACCGGCGGTAGCGCCGCTTTCGGCGTACCTGTGGAATCAGCGGCACCACGATCCGTCGCCGCCGGCTGACGGCCTCAGCGGGAACTCTCGGCCAGCTGGCCGGCGGCCCCGCGGCGCCCGCGCGTCGACGACTTCGGCGGCACAGACCGCTATCGGGTCAGGTTCGGGTGCCGCCCGGGGACCGAGTGGTCCGGGACGGTCGCGGCGGCCGGGCGCGGGACCGCGACGCAGCGAGGGAACCGGGGGGACGGGCCAGGGCCCGGGTGGTGCGGCACGAACACGTACTCCTTCCGACACCGCCTACCGGGTTAGCTGACGGATTCGGGCGGGAAGGCCGCCCTACCACGGGCCAGCGGCTCGCGGATTCACCCCAGATAACTGTGGGTCCCCGGCTCGTTACCTAACGACTCGGCGGGTCTGCTCCGGTGTCACCAGATGGTGACCAAGGGGCCGGACCAGACGCGCCGAGATTACTGGCCGCCTTCTGCCGTTGCCAACCCTGCTGAACAGCGAAAACAGTGACCCAGAACGCGATTGGGACATCGCGCGGCCGGCCGCCGGGCCCCGAGCGACCAGCCAGATAAACCAGCATGATCATGTACGGGTGCGGTATGACGGAAATGACCGGCTTAGCCCGGTGGTCCGAGGATGGGACGAGGACTCCAGGAGGCTCCTTCCGATGACAACGGTGCACGAAGCGACCTACGACCTGCTCCGTTCCCTCGGCCTGACCACCCTGTTCGGCAACCCGGGCTCCACCGAGGAGCCATTCCTGAAGAACTTTCCGGCCGACTTCGCCTACGTTCTGGCCCTTCAGGAGGCCTCCGCGGTAGCGATGGCGGACGGCTACTCCCAGTCCAGCGGCCGGCCGGTGCACGTCAACCTGCACACCGCACCCGGCACCGGAAACGGCATGGGGAGCCTGGTCACCGCCTGGCACAACAAGACACCAATGATCGTGACCGCCGGCCAGCAGACCCGGACGATGAACCTGTCCGAGCCGATGCTGACGAATGTGCGTCCGACCCAACTCCCCGAGCCGTACGTCAAATGGAGCCACGAGCCGCTGCGCGCCCAGGACATCCCGGAGGCGTTCATGCGGGCATTCGCCACCGCCGTAGCTCCGCCGGCCGGCCCGGTGTACCTCTCCCTGCCGCTGGACGACTGGGACGAGCCTGCCACCGGCACCGCGCAGGTGCGCCGGGTGAGCACCCGGGTCGCTCCCGACCCAGCGGAGCTGGACCGGTTCGCCGAGATCCTGGCGGCCAGTCGGCACCCCATGCTGGTGATCGGGCCCGCGGTGGACCGGACCGGTGGCTGGGCCGAGGCGATCGCCCTCGCCGAACGGAGCCGAGCACCCGTCTGGCAGCCACCATTCGCGGACCGGGTCGGCTTTCCGCAGGACCACCCTCAGTTTCAGGGGCTGCTGCCGCCGGCCATCGGGCCACTGGCCGAGAAGCTGGTCGGCCACGACACCGTACTGGTGATCGGTGCCCCGGTGTTCCGTTACTACCCATACGTCCCCGGTCGACGGGGTTACCTGCCGGACGGCACCCGGCTGCTGCACATCACCGACGACCCGGCCGAGGCCGCCCGGGCACCGGTCGGCGACAGCCTGCTCGGGGACGTCGCGCTCGCCTGCGCCGGGCTGGCCGAGCGGCTGCCAGCAAGCGACCGACCGATGCCACCGCCCCGGGCCGCCGCGCCGGACGGAGCTGCCACGGGCCCCCCGCTCGACCCGGCAGCGCTCTTCGGCGCACTCGCCGCCGAGTGGCCGGCAGACGGCATCGTGGTCCCCGAATCCCCCTCCAACCTCAGCGTGCTGCACCGGCAACTGACCATCACCCGGCCGGGTTCGTACTTCAAGATGGCCAGCGGCGGCCTGGGCTTCGCGCTGCCGGCGGCGGTCGGCATCGCGCTCGCCCAGCGGGACATCCGACAGCACCGGCCGGTGGTGGCGGTGATCGGTGACGGCTCGTTCCAGTACTCCCCGCAGGCGCTCTGGACCGCCGCGCAGCATCGGCTGCCGATCGTCTTCGTGGTGCCGGTCAACCACGAGTACGGCGTGCTGAAGGCCTTCGCCGACCTGGAGGACGCACCGGGAGTCCCGGGGCTGGAACTCCCCGGACTGGACATTCCGGGCATCGCCCGCGGCTACGGCTGCACCGCTCACCAGGTGGAGTCGGTGGACGAGTTCCGGACGGCATTCCGGGCCGCCCTCGGCATCGAGAGCCCGACCGTGCTGGCCGTGCCGATCACCCGGGACGTCGCCCCGCTGCTCTGACCGCCGCCAGGTGTCACGGTCCGGTCGGCATATACGGTCAGTGGCTGATTGCCCGGGATCGGCAGGGCCTACCTCGACCCCACCGGGGCCCGGGCGGGAGTAATGATCGACTTCCCGGGCGCGGAATGTTGGCGGCCAGCGGGTCGTTACATTACGCGTACGGCTGAGTACCACCGCCCGTGACCTGGGCTGGTGGCCGAGCCCTCGGGAATGATCCGGGGCGCCCGGTCGTTACACATAGCGTTCGCCCGAGTACCGGCACCCCCCGGGCAGGTGTTCGGGCGTTCCTCGCTTGTCCCTGGAGACCTGTGGCGTCTCGGGACAGGTTTCTCCAATGACACCCCATCCCCCCGGTGGGGTGTTCATCCCCGATTGGAAGGAAGACCATCATGAACACCACCATGTTCAGCCGATGGCTCCCGGCCATCGAGCAGACCTCCCTGATCCGTAGGACCGCCCTGGGTGTGGCTGGTCTGGCCTTCGTCGGCGGTACCGTCGCCGGCCCGGCCGTCGCCGCGCAGGCCGCCCCCGAGCATGTCGGCTCCCCGGTGTCGCAGTCGGTCCTGGCCGACAAGGACGACAAGGGCGACAAGGGTGGCAAGGGCAAGGGCAAGAGCGACAAGCGTGCCAAGGACCGTAAGCCGTCGCGGGACAAGCTGGTACCGCACGGTGTGCAGGGCAAGCAGTCGAGGATCCCGCTGTCGGGTGAGCAGTCCGACAACGTCAGGGCGATCGTGAAGGCCACCAAGAACGCCGGCCTGGACGAACGGGCCGCGGTGATCGCGGTCGGTACCAGCCTGCAGGAGTCGAAGCTGGAGAACCTGGGTCACCTCGGTGCCCGCAACGACCACGACTCCCAGGGCCTGTTCCAGCAGCGCCCGTCCTCGGGCTGGGGCTCGGTGGAACAGATCACCGATCCGGAGTACTCCACCACCGCGTTCCTCACCGGACTGAAGCAGGTTGACGGCTGGCAGAACCTGCCGCTGACCGTGGCCGCGCAGAAGGTACAGGTCTCCGCGTACCCCGACGCGTACGCACAGTGGGAGGACCAGGCCGCCGACCTCGTCGCCGACACCTGGACCAACAGCTGAACCAGCGCACTATCCGCTGGCCGGGTCCCCGCACCAGGGGCCCGGCCAGCGGCGTCTCCGGGTACGGCCTGGCACACTGCCGGGATGACCCAGAATCCTGACTTCGCCGTGAGCCTGCGTGGGTATGACCGGGACGAGGTGAACGAACTGATCCGTCGGGGCAACGACGCGCTTGTGTCGGGCACCCCGGCGGAGCGTGCCGCAGTCGCGGAGCAGCTTCGCCGGCCTGTGCTTACCGTTCGGTTGCGCGGCTACGATCGGATTCAGGTGATGGGTCACCTCGACCAACTGGTGAACCGCCTCACGGCGACGGATTGAACAGGTATCAGTCGACAGGTTGGCCGTTCCCTCCGGTGCCGCTCGAAGCTGCGCGATTCGTACGTGCGCGATTGTTGCTCGACCTACGTACCCCGGCACCGGGAATCCGGCTCAACTCCTGGGTGATCTCCTGGGCCGGGTACGGCGCTGTCCGCGTCTCGCCGAAGAACTTCCAGTAGAAGCCGTTCATGACCGCCGCGACGGGCGCGTAACGGGTGATCAGCTCCGCCACCGACTCGGGGACGCCGACGGGTCGGGCTCCCGCCGCACAGCGGCGAATGTAGTCGTGGTGTTCGACGGGTCCACCGGTGTCGGGAACGGCTATCCCGACGACATTGGCGACCATCCAGTTGAGCAGGTCCCGCACGAGATAGCCGGCGTCGTGGCTCGTGTGCTGTGCGACGAAGTTCCGCTCGTCCGGCGACAGGTCGAACCGGGACGAGATGGCCAGGCCGAGATCCGCCAGGTAGAGGCGGCGACCGTCAGTAAGGATGTTGCCGAGGTGAGCGTCGAAGTGCAGCAGGCCATTGGTGTTCATGAAGGCGATGTCGGCGCTCAGGCATCGCTGCGCCCTAGCGCAGGCGTCGGCGACGATGTCTGGGCCGGAGGCGAGCTGGTCAGCCAGCCAGGCGTCCAGTTTGCCCGGGATGTATTCAAGGCACAGCACAACGCTCGCCGATGCCTCGGCGAGCGCATGTAGCCGCCGTCGCACCGCCGCCGATCCGTCCCAGTACGCGACGACACGATCGATCTCGGCAAGCTCGTCGGCCAGCGGCACCGCGCCGGGCAGCACACGCCAGTGATACATCAGTGGGAACGCCTCGGTTCGCTTGGCGAGCACCCAGTTCGTCGTCATCGTGTTGGCAGCGACTTCCCGCCAGGCGCCGAAGCCGCTACTGCCGTACGCCGCGACTCCGTACTGGTAGAACATGGGCAGCTCGAACAGGTTCGCGGTGGACATGATGTTCCGCGGCTGGCGTTCCAGGTCGGTCAGGGCGATCCGCTTCACGAAGACCGGAACACCCGCGACGTCCAGCAGCGCCCAGGTGCCGCCGATGCCGGACCCGTTTTCCTGTGCCGTGGCGACGAGCTGACCGAGCTGGTGATCGTTGAGTAGTGCCAACGAGGTGGACACGTCGCCGTACCTGAGCACACGGGCCGGGTGTGACATGTCTGTGCTGTCGTCCGGCAGTCCGCTCACCGCTCACCTGTATTCCGACCTGGCAATCCTCCGAGGCTCGCGGAGAGCCTAACGGTGACGCGCCTGGCGGCGGCGGACGACCCTGAGCAGGCGCGTACAACCCGCCCCGGGGCGAGCTCTCCGCACACCGGTGTCCGGGGCACCATCACCCCGTTCGGGTCCCGCACGGCGTGGCCGGTGGTGGCCGACGAACGGATCCGGGGCGCACCATCACGCTCGGCACCGGCGAGCGGGGTACCGCCGTGGCGCTGGACGCCGACGCGGCGGTGGCCGCCCTGGACGGCCGGCTCGCCGACGTCACCGACCCGGAACCGCCGCGCTGACCCGGCGGGGGCGGCCGGGCAGGGCGGTCAGCCGCGTTCGATCAGCCGGCCCACCTTGTCCGGACCGAACATCGCCGCGCCGGAACCGTCCCGGCGCTGGTCCGGCTCGGGCAGCGCCATCGGCTCCCCGCGCTTGCTGATGCCCACCGGTCGCGGCCCGATCCAGGCGACGACCAGCCTGGACTCGCCCTTGAGGAAACGCTGTGCGCGCACCCCGCCGGTGGCCCGGCCCTTCGCCGGATAGAGCGCGAACGGGGTCACCTTCACACCACTGCCGGTGGAGGTGACCACCATCGGCTCGCCCTGCTCCGCCTCGTCGGTGCGGACCGCGCCGAAGAAGACCGCCTCGGCGTCGGAGCCGAGGTTGATCCCGGCCATTCCGCCGCCCTTGACGCCCTGCGGCCGGACCAGCTTGGCCGGGAAACGCAGCAGCGAGGCGTCCGAGGTGACGAAGGCGAGCGTCTCCGCGCCGTCGGTGAGCCAGGTCGCCCCGACCACCTCGTCGCCGTCGCGCAGCCCGATCACCTCGAACTCGTCGGACCGGACCGGCCAGTCGGGGGCGCAGACCTTGACCACGCCCTGCCGGGTGCCGAGGGCCAGGCCGGGCGAACCGGCACCGCGCTCACCGAGCGGCGCCAGCCCGACGACCGTCTCGCCCGGCTCCAGCGGCACCAGTTCGGCGGTGGACATCCCGCCGGAGAGCGAGACGGTACCGGCCTGCTCGGGCAGCACCGGCAGCGGCAGCACGTCGGTCTTGAACGCCCGCCCCGCGCTGGTGACCAGGAGCACCTGACCCCGCGCGGTGGTGTGCACGACGGCGCGTACCGCGTCGTGCTTGGTCCGGCCGTTGCGCCGCCGCCCCTCGGCGGCCTCCTCCGACTCGGCGGCGGTCCGGGCGACCAACCCGGTGGCGGAGAGGATCACCTGGCACGGGTCGTCGGCAACCTCCAGCGGCCCGGCCGGCGCCGACGCCGCCAGCACCTCCTTGAGGTCACCGTCGATCAGCGTGGTACGCCGTCGCGTGGCGAACTCGTCCACCACCGTGGCCAACTCGTCGGAGACGACCTTCCGGAGCACACGGTCGTCGTCGAGGATCTCGGTCAGCGCGGCGATCTCGTCGCGCAGCCGCTCCCGCTCCACCTCCAGCTCGATCCGGTCGAACTTGGTCAGCCGGCGCAGCGGGGTGTCCAGGATGTAGGTGGCCTGGATCTCGGAGAGCCCGAACTGGCTCATCAGGCCGTCCTTGGCCGCCTGGGCGTTCTCGCTGGCCCGGATCAGCCGGACCACCTCGTCGATGTCGAGCAGCGCCATCAGCAGGCCGTCGACCAGGTGCAGCCGGTCGCCCCGCTTCTGCCGGCGGAACGTCGTACGCCGGGTCACCACCTCGTAGCGGTGGGCCAGGAAGACCTCCAGCAGCCGCTTGAGCCCGAGGGTCTGCGGCTGGCCGTCCACCAGGACGAGGTTGTTGACCCCGAAGGACTGCTCCAGCGGTGTGAGCCGGTAGAGGTCGGCCAGCAGGGCCTGCGGGTTGACCCCGACCTTGCACTCGATCACCAGCCGGGTGCCGTTCTCCCGGTCGGTCAGGTCTTTGACGTCGGCGATGCCCTGGAGCCGGGCCGCCTGTCGCTGTCCCTTGCGCGGACCGGAGGTGATCAGCTTGCCGCGTACCTCGTCGGTGATCGCCTCGATGACCTTCTCGGCACCGACGCCGTAGGGCAGCTCCACCACGGTGATCGCCTGCCGGCCCCGGCTCCCCTCCAGCGGACCGGTCTCGACCCGGGCCCGCATCCGCACCACGCCCCGACCCGTCTCGTAGGCCCTGCGCACCTCGTCCAGCCCGAGCAGCAGGCCGCCGGTGGGCAGGTCCGGGCCGGGGACGAACTCCATCAGCTTGTCCAGGTCGGCGTCCGGGTGGTCGATCAGCCAGCGGGCCGCCGCGACCACCTCGCCGAGGTTGTGCGGGATCATGTTGGTGGCCATCCCGACCGCGATCCCGGAGGTGCCGTTGACCAGCAGGTTCGGGAACGCGGCTGGCAGCACCGTCGGCTCGGTAAGCGAACCGTCGTAGTTGGGCTTGAAGTCGACGGTCCCCTCGCCCAGCTCGCCGACGAGCAGCATCGCCTCCCGGGACATTCGCGCTTCGGTGTAACGCGCCGCTGCCGGTCCATCGTCTGGGGATCCGAAGTTTCCATGTCCGTCGATGAGTGGAGCGTTCAACGAGAAATTCTGGGCCAGGCGAACCATCGCATCGTAGATCGCAGTGTCGCCGTGAGGATGGTACTTACCCATACAGTTATGTACCACGTAACCCTCGGCCACAAAGGCATGCGCAGCGCTGCCGACCTGAATATCGTACGTTGTGTCGGAAGAAACTGGCTCGACCGACTCGACCCTCATGAACGACGAACCAGAGAGGGCATCAAGGCGTTGCGCAAGCGGCGATCCTATACGGTGGAGTCGTCGAACCCAGCCGTCCCGTTCCGCCCGCCAGAGTGGAACGGAACGCTCTTCGAGCGGAACGCCTCGACTATCCCTGCCGTATCGCACCCGGGTGCCACCGCCCGACGACAGAGACGAACGGAACGCGACCCCATTTTCGTCCCGGAACCATCCGCCGCCAAGGTGCGCTGCGGAGAACTCAGCCATGACAGCGCGGAGCGGCAGGCGGTCATTCCCCCGCTTCCCGCCGTATGCGTATGAAACGGCCGTAACGCGCCGCAGTTCTTCCTGCTTGTATCCGATTCGCACCCAGCGCAGCATCGCCGAAGCGAGCACTGCGGCGTCCCGCCCGGAGACGGACAGCCCGAAGAGGTACCTCTGCCGGCCCCGACCGCCCGACGACCAGTGCTGCCCATGCAGCCCAAAGTCGGCAAGCATCGAATAGACCTGCCGTATCAGCACCTCACTGGTGCTGACGAGAACGATCTCGCGATGACGCTTACGTACATATCCGTCGCCGTCGAACAGGCCCGCGAGGAACGGTATCCAGGCGAGGCGCCTGTCAAGCACGTCCGCTGGAACCCTCTTCTCGTTACTTAGCGGCATCGCGACGTCCAGCAGCCCCTCGTGCCGACTGAAGGTCAGGATGTGTTGATCGCGGTGGTTGGCTTTTTTTGCCTCGCGCTTACCACGCGAGGCGTTCAGTCCGTTCGCGATTGCCCAACCGTGAGCGGCGTCCAATGGCTCGACGTCACACATGTGCATCCGGACTCTGCCGTCGCCGGGCCGGGACCGGTCGACGGGAAACCCCTCGGCCACGACAAGGCCACGGACATAGTCGTAGAAGTCGCCACCCTCCGCCGCCAGGTGCTCGTGGCGACTCCTGCCGTACGCGACGGTCAGTCGGCCTGTCAGATCCCGGGCATCTGTCCACCTGGCGAACAGGTCATCCTCGTCGACCGTCCGAAATCGCTGCCCCGGCGTAACGAGCATCGAATGACCGTTGGTCCAGGTGACCCGTACCAAACCCGAGCCTGGATTCTCGTAGACCGCCGTCACCGGCACAGGCTGTCCCTGCCCGTCCAGGACATCGTCACCAACATCGATACTTTCGATCGGACGAAGGCCCGTCGGAGTGGATACCAGGGTGCCTCGGACGAAACAATCACCAATGACCCGGGCCGACTTCACGTGTGCCCGGTCGGGCCGGTGCCCCTGCTCGTTCATCGAGTAGAGAATCCGCCGGTGCACCGGCTTGAGCCCGTCCCGGGCGTCGGGCAGCGCACGGGAGTGGATCACCGAGAAGGCGTACTCCAGGTAGGAGTCCTCGACCTCGGTGGCCAGTGGGTTGTCGAGGACCCGGGCCCCCGCCTGGTCGAAGGCGGACAGGTCGACCTTGGGTCCCTTACCCGTACGGCGTGCCATGACGTACCGCGCTCTCTTCCCTCGCCCGGCCGGTGCCCCGGCCGCTGTCGATTCCGCGTGCCTGTCCGCGCCCGGCGGCTCAGGCGTCGATCGCCTCCTGGTCGACCCGGTTCGCCGAGTCGATCAGCCAGTTCTTCCGGGGCTCGACCTTCTCGCCCATCAGCAGTTCGAGAACCTGCTCGGCCGCCTCGGCGTCGTCCATGGTGATCCGCCGGACGATCCGGCTGGCCGGGTTCATCGTGGTGTCCCACAGCTCGTCGGCGTCCATCTCGCCGAGCCCCTTGAACCGGGGAATCGGCGTCACCACCTGCTTCCTCGCCTTCTCCAGCCGGGCCACCGTGGCGACCATCTCGGCCTGGGTGTAGGTGTAGTGGGTCTCCGGGTTCTTGCCCCTGGTGCCGATCTTGTGCAGCGGCGGCACGGCGGCGTAGAGCCGGCCCGCTTCGATCACCGGCCGCATGTACTTGGCGAAGAGCGTGATCAGCAGGGTACGGATGTGCGAACCGTCCACGTCCGCGTCCGCCATGATCAGGACGCGGCCGTACCGCAGCGAGGCCAGGTCGAAGGTACGCCCGGAACCCGCCCCGAGCACCTGGATGATCGCCGAGCACTCGGCGTTGTCCAGCACCTGCTGGAGGCTGGCCTTCTGCACGTTGAGGATCTTGCCCCGGATCGGCAGCAGCGCCTGGTATTCCGAGGAGCGGGCCATCCGGGCGGTGCCGAGCGCACTGTCCCCCTCGACGATGAACAGCTCGCTGCGCTCGACCCCGGTGGAGCGACAGTCGACCAGCTTCGGCGGCATCGCCGCGCCCTCCAGCGCGGTCTTGCGCCGGGCGGCGTCCTTCTGCTGCTTCTGGGTCAGCCGCACCCGGGCCGCGTCGACGATCTTCTGCAGCACCGTACGCGCCTCGGTCCGGGTCCGGCGGTCCTCCAGCCAGGCCCGGATGTGCTGCTCGACGACTGTCTGCACCACCCTGGTCACCGGGGCGGTGGAGAGCTCGTCCTTGGTCTGCGAGGTGAACTGCGGCTCCGGGATCCGGACGTGCACGACGGCGGTGAGGCCCTCGAGGATGTCGTCCAGGACCGGCGCGTCCTCCTTCGCCTTGAGCAGGCCGCGTGCGTTGCGGACCGCGTCGACCAGCGCCCGGGTGGCGCCCCGCTCGAAGCCCCGGCGGTGGGTGCCGCCGTGCACGTTCCGAATGGTGTTGGTGAAGCACTCGACGGTCCGCTCGTAGCCGGTGCCCCAGCGGAACGCCACCTCGACCTCGGCCCGGCGCTCGACGTTGCTGCGCATCACCCCGTTGGCGTCGGCGGCGTTCTCCCGGTAGGTGCCCTCACCGGTGATCAGCAGGGTGCCGGAGACCGGCTTCTCGGCGGCCGGAGCCAGGTAGTCGACCATGTCGGCCAAGCCGTTCGGGAAGTGGAACGTCTCGGCGCTGATCGCCCCGCCGGTGGCGTCCCGCAGCACGTAGGTCACGCCCGGCACCAGGAACGCGGTGTGCCGCAGCTTGGTGCGGACCGCCTCGACGTCGAGGGCGGCACCGCTCTCGAAGTAGCGCCCGTCGTGCCAGTAACGGATCGAGGTGCCGGTCCGCTCGCCCCGCTTCATCTTGCCCAGCAGGCGCAGCCCGGGGTGGGCGGCGAAGGACGCGCCGGCACCGGGACCGTCGAACATTCCCGGCACACCGTGCTGGAACGACATCTGGTGGATCTTGCCGTCCCGGCGCACCGTCACGTCGAACCGCCGGGAGAGGGCGTTGACCGCCGAGGCGCCCACCCCGTGCAGGCCGCCGGAGGTCTTGTAGCCGGAGTTGCCGAACTTGCCGCCCGCGTGCAGCCGGGTCAGCACCAGTTCGACCCCGGAAAGCCCGGACTTGGCGTGCACGTCTGTCGGGATTCCCCGGCCGTCGTCGTCGACCTGCACCGAGCCGTCGGCGTGCAGGGTGACCTCCACCCGGGTCGCGTGGCCGGCGACGCCCTCGTCGGTGGAGTTGTCCACGATCTCGTTGAACAGGTGACCCACGCCACGGCTGTCGGTCGACCCGATGTACATGCCGGGCCGCTTCCGGACCGCGTCCAGACCCTCGAGGTGGGTCAGGTCGTCGGCCCCGTACAGGATCTCAGGCTGTGCAGTCAACGGGGTGAACTCCCAGAGTTGCCGGTCGTGCGCCGCTGGTCGGCGGGGCTGGGCGCCGGGGCGGGCCCCACGCCGGTAGCGAGCGTACCCACTGGGCCGGTCGGAGGCCGGCAGCGTCCGGCCCTGCCGGGCCGCGTGGCGAGGAACATCACCCGATTGTCGCCGCCGGGTACGACAGACCGGATCCGGGGCCCACCGCCCCCGGCCCGGCTGGGGCGGTCGGTGCCGGCGTGCACCGCGGTGCGGGCGGAACCTGCGGGCCGCCGGGCCGGGCCACCCTGGCGGTACGGAAGGATGTCCCTCATGTCCACGCGACCGACGGCCCCCCGGTTACCCGACGGGACCCAGGTGGTGCTGCGGGAGAGCGCCACCGACCTGGCGGGAACCCGGGTGCAGCGCGGCGCCACCGGCCGGGTGCTCGGCTACGACCCGGCCCGCGACGACTACCTGGTCCAGCTCAGCGACGGGCGGCGGCTGCACTGCCCGCGCGGGCGGCTCGCGCTGCGCAGGGCGTACCAGCAGAACCTGGCGGTCGAGGCGGGGACGGCGGCCGTCGACGGCCCCGGCCTGGTCGCCCGGCACACCATCTACGCCGCCGTGGTCGGCTCCCGCGCCTTCGGCCTGGCCACCGAGGAGTCCGACACTGACGTCCGGGGCGTCTACGCCGCGCCGTCGGCCGCCTTCTGGTCGCTGACCAAGCCGCCGAGCCACCTGGACGGGCCCGGGCCGGAGCGGTTCTCCTGGGAGGTGGAGCGCTTCTGCGAGCTGGCCCTGAAGGCGAACCCCAACCTGCTGGAGGTGCTGCACTCCCGCACGGTGCTCACCGTCACCCCGGTCGGCGCGGAACTCCTCGAACTGCGCCCGGCGTTCCTGTCCCAGCTCACCTACCAGACCTATTCCGGATATGTGCTCAGCCAGTTCAAGAAGCTGGAGGCGGACCTGCGGCAGCGGGGCGAGCCCCGATGGAAACACGTCATGCACCTGCTCCGGCTGCTGATCGCCGCCGGTGACCTGCTCCGGCACGGCCGGCTGGACCTCGACGTGGGGCCGCACCGCGAACGGCTGCTGGCGGTACGCCGGGGCGAGATCCCGTGGTCCGAGGTGGAGCGCTGGCGGCTGGTCCTGCACGCCGACCTGGACGACGCCCTGACGCACACCCCGCTGCCGGCGATGCCCGACACGGCCCGGGTCGACGCCTGGCTCTACTCGGTACGCGCCCGCAGCGCCCGGGAGGCACTCCGTTGACCCGCTCCGAACCTCTCGGTAACGCCGGCGCAACGCGGAGCGCCCGGGTAGCCGACCTGACCCGGTTGGAGCCGGCCAGCCTGCGCGACGTCGTGGCCGACCAGCCCTATCCGCTGCTCTTCGCCACCGTCTCCGGGGCCCACCTCTACGGCTTCCCGTCCCGGGATTCCGACGTCGACCTGCGCGGTGCCCACCTGCTACCAGCCGCCGAAGTGGTCGGACTACGTCACGGGCCGTCCACCGTGGACCGGAGCTGGACCCGGGACGGTGTCGAGATTGACCTGGTCACCCACGACGCGGCGAAGTTCGGCCACCTGCTGCTGCGGCGCAACGGGTACGTCCTGGAACAGCTCCTCTCCCCGCTCGTCGTGGTCACCGGGGACGCGCACGCCGAACTGGTGGCGCTGGCGCCGGCCTGCCTCACCCGGCACCACGCACACCACTATCGGGGCTTCGCGCACACCCAACGCCGGCTCTTCGACGTCACCGGAGAGCTGAAGCCGCTGCTCTACACCTTCCGGACGCTGCTCACCGGCATCCACCTGATGCGGACAGGCAGGCTGGTGGCCCACCTGCCGACCCTGGCGACGGAGCTGGCCGAGGCGCCGGGCTACCTCGGCACACTGATTGCGGCCAAGGCGGCCGCCGAGCACGATCTGCTCACCGGGGTCACCGACGCGCCCGCAGCCGATCGGCTGGACACCGACATCACGGCGCTGCACGCCGCGCTGGACGAGGCGCAGCAGGAGTCCCGGCTGCCCGAGCGGCCGACCGCGGAACCTGCCCTGCACGACCTGCTGGTCCGGATCCGGCTGGCCACCGTGCCCCGCGGCTAGGGCCGGTGGCGGAGTCACCGGCGCGTGACGGCCGGCGGATCGGGGTTGGCGAGGTCGATGCGCCAGTTGTTGCTGTGCATCAGGGAGCCGCTGCCCGGCGGGTACTCGAAGTTGCAGGGGCCGAGGAGAGTGAAGCCAAGGCGGCGGCAGAGTGCGTTGGAGGCCACGTTCTCGATTGAGGGGAAAGCGTGCAGGCTGTGGGGCGCGTCGGACTGACGGGCAGCCTCCCGGACAGTCGTGATCAGGGCCGTGCCGGCCGCGGTGGCGATGCCTCGGCCCTGGTAGGACGGAAGGACGTTCCAGCCGGTCTCGTAGATCTGCTCGCCCTGCCACTCACGCCGGTGGTAGGCGATGCTGCCGACCATCTCGTCGCCGAGCAGTACGGCGAACATGCAGCCGCGGCCGGTTGCCGGCATGGCAAGGTATCGCCGGTGCCGGGCAAGCAGTTGTTCCTCCGGCTCGGGACCGCCGACGTGTCGACGCATCTGGGGTGTGTTGATCCGGCGCAGGAGATCGAGCGCGGCTTCCGACCAAGGCTCAAGACGAACGTCCATGCCGCGCAGCCTGGCAGGCGCCGGGAGCACCGAGCACCTCATTTCCCCGAGCCCCCGGGGCTCCGCGGTTAGTCCTCCGAGCCGGCTGGGACCAGGTCGCGGATCCGGTACCGCGCGACCAGGCGGTCGTACAGCGCGTCGAGGCGGGCGTCGACCCGCTGTCGGGTCGGGTCGGCGTCGTGCCAGTCGACGATTTCCCGGGCGCCCTGTGCGAACGGAACGGTCGCCACGAAGTCCGGCACCAGCCGGCGCAGCTTGCTGTTGTCGAAGACCATCGAGTGCGTCTTGTCGCCGAGCAACGCGGCACCCCACTCCGGATCCGCCGCCGCGATCGCGTCCGACGGCACGTGCACGATCCGGGCCCGTACCCCGGCCGCCGCCGCCAGCGCATCGGCGATCTGGTTCCAGCTGAGTACCTCGTCGGAGGTGATGTGGAAGGCGTCCCCGATCGCGGCGGGATGCCCGAGCAACGGCACGAAGCCCCGGGCGAAATCCGCATGGTGGGTGAGTGTCCACAGTGACGTGCCGTCGCCGTGTACGACGATCTCCCTGCCCCGACGCATCCGGTCGACCACCGTCCAGCCGCCGTCGAACGGCACCAGCGTCCGATCGTAGGTGTGCGACGGGCGCACGATCGTGGCCGGGAACCCATCCTCGCGGTACGCCCGGACGAGCAGGTCCTCGCAGGCGATCTTGTCCCGCGAATACCGCCAGTACGGGTTGCGCAGCGGAGTCGACTCCACGATCGGCAGCCGGGCCGGCGGGGTCTGGTAGGCCGACGCGGAGCTGATGAAGACGTACTGGCCGGTCCGGTCCCGGAACAGCTCCATGCTGGTCCGCACCTGTGCCGCGGTGAAGGCGATCCAGTCGACCACCGCGTCGAACTCCCGGGTGCCCAGCGCGGCCCGGACCGAGTCCGGGTCGCGGATGTCGGCCCGGAGCACGGTGACCCCGGCCGGCAGTGGTCGTCGGGTGGTGGTCCCCCGGTTGAGCACCGTGAGCTCGATCCCTCGCTCGACGGCGAGCCGGGTGGAGGCGGAGCTGATGATCCCGCTGCCGCCGACGAAGAGAACCCTGCGGGCGCTGATGCCGTCACCTCCTGTGCTCGTCGCCGACCTCTCCGGAGCCCCACCTCTTTCCGGGGCCCGGCTCTCCCTGGACCTCGCCGTGCTGGCCGCCTTCGGGAGTCGGCGATCCCCCGACCCCGGAAGGCTGTCAGTATGGCCGCTCGCCGGTGCGGGCCACAACGGCGCGGGGAGTCGCGGCACGGCAAGGCGGGGCGGTGGCTGCGCGCTAACATGTCGCCGATCGCCGATCGGTGCTGTGTCGAGGCTCCGGTCCGCATCCGTTCCGCACCGGTCGCCCGTCCGGCCGGTGACCGCATGGGACCGTCCGCCGGAGGTAACTTCCGATGCCCGATGGCACCGACGACGTCAACCCCGACGTTGCCGAGACGCCGGCCGACCTCGTCGGACTGCTCCGACAGCTGCGCGACCGGTCAGGGTTGAGCTTCCGGCGGATCGAGCGGTTGGCCCGGTCCGCCGGTGACAACCTGCCGGCGAGCACCGTCGCCACCATGCTGGGCCGCAACACCCTGCCGCGCGAGGAGTTGGTCCGGGCGTTGACCCGGGCCTGCGGCGAGAGCCCGGAGTCCGTGGACCGGTGGCTGGCGGCACGTCGGCGTCTCGTGGACGCCGCCGCGGCGCCACCGGCGGTCGAGCCGGAGCCGGCCGGGCCGCCCGACCGGCGACCCCGGCTCGGCCCGCTGCTGCTGGCCGCCACGACCGGTGCGGTGGTCGCGATCGTCGCCGTCCTCGCCGGATGGTGGCTGTCCCGAGCGGCCGACCGGGAGGCTACCGCCCGGCCCGATCCGACCGTGACCGAGCGATCCGTTCCGGCCGGCAGTGCCGATCCGGGTACCCAGATGGCCGGCGGGCAGGGCCCGACCCGGATCCGGGTGGCGCAATCCGGGCTCTGCCTCTCGGAACGGGTCGATCGCGACAGCGGACAGATCTTCCAGGCGAGCTGCGCCGAGGCGTTCCCGGCACGGAGCCTGGGTGCCCCGATTGCCGCCACCGACGGCACCCGCTATCTGATCCGGACCAACCACCCGAAGTTCGGGCCCGGTTGCATGGGCATCCGGGAGGGCAGCCGAGAGGTGGGCGCCCGGGTCGAGGACGACTACTGCGGCCAGGACGGGGCCGGGGAGCAGTTCCACCTGGACCCGGTCGAGACGCCCCGGCCGGGTTTCCGGCTCCGGCTGGTACACAGCGGACTCTGCGTCACGGTCGACGACGTGCGGACCGAGTGGGCCGAGCTGCTCCAGTTGCCATGCGATCCGAAGCACGTCGGTCAGGTCTTCCTGGTCGAACCGGCACCGCCGGAGATCCGGCCCGCACCGCTGCGCTGACTCCCTCCTGCGACGTCAAGCCGGTCAGACCGCGGACCGGCGGGCGCGGCGTCCACCGAAGCCCGACCTACCCGTTCAAACCCATTCGGCACTGGTCCGAACAGCTCCGAACGGCGTCAGACCTGGTGCCTCCGGCCGCACCGTCCTTTGCTAGGTGATGCGGACGGGGCGCGATCGGGGCGACGGCGCCTGGGCGGGCCCTCCGGCCGCACACCGCGGGTCCGCGTCGGCGCCGGTCTGCGCGGTGGCACGCTCCGACGCCCACCCGCGATGTCGCCCACCCGAGGAGGTACCGGATGACGTCGATCCTGCTCACCGGCGCGTCCGGGGTGGTCGGTGCCGCGCTGCCGCACCGGCTCGCCGGGCACCGGGTCGCCGCCTCGACCACGTTCGCGGCCCGACTCGATCTGGCCTCCGTCGGCCACCAGGCGCGGACCGAGTGCCTGATTTCCGCAGCACAGATCCCGCAGCGAGGGGTCCCGACGATGGGAAGCCGATGGTGTTGACGGCGGGTCCGGCATGACCTCGCGGAACGTAGTGGTGGCTCCACCGAGCGAACGCGACGGTGCCGCCACCCAGGCCCCGATGTCGTACCCGCAGCAGCTGCTGGCCGCGTTCGCCATGCGCGGGGGCGGCAGCGTGTTCGGCCCGAGCTCCGTCAACTGGTGCGCACACCGGCTCACCGGACCGGTCGACGTCGACGTGCTGCGCCAGGCGCTCGACGACGTGGTGCGGCGGCAGGGCGCGCTGCGTACCGTCGTGGTGCGCGAGGAGGGCTTTCCGTTCCAGCGGGTACGCCCGCCCGCTGGCGTACCGCTCACGGTCCTCGACCGGAACGGGATCGACCCGCAGGACCGGGACGCGGAGGTGGCCCGGATCACCGCCAAGGCCCTGGCCGACGGGCAGCCCAGCGACCGGGTGCCGCTGCTCTCGGCGTACCTGGTCCGGTTCGGGTACGACGCCTCGGCGCTGGTGCTGGTGATCCACCGTACCGCGGCCGACGGCTGGACGATGCAGCTCGCCATCCGTGACGTGATGGCCGGGTACGAGCGCCGGCTGCGCGGCGAGCCCCCGGACCGCACACCGCTGCCGCAGTACGTCGAGTGCGCGCTCGCCGACCGCTCCGCCGAGCGGGAGAAGCAGATCCGGGCGGCGCTGCCGTACTGGGAACGGACCCTCGGCGATCTGCCGGTGGTAGGCATCCCGGCGGACCACCCCCGCCCGGTCGACGGCACCGGCGGGGTACGCGCCCTGCACACCTTCGAGCTGCCAGACCGGATGGTGCAGGAGGTACGCCGGGCCGCCCGTACCGCCCGGACCTCCTTCTTCACCCTGCTGCTCACCGCGTACGCGCTCAGCCTCACCGCGCGGACCGGCGGCAGCGAGATCGCCATTCCGGTGCTCGGGGCGGGTCGGGGCCGGCAGCAGTGGGACACCGCCGGGTTCTTCGTCAACGGCCACGTGCTCCGGCTCGGGATGCCGGCCGAGCAGACCCTCGCGACGGTGGTCGCCCGGGTGCACCGGGCGGGAATCGCCGCGCAGACCAACGACGTACCCCTGATCCGGGTGCTGGGGGCGCTGCCGAACATCGCCGCCTCGGCCTTCGACAGCAGCGTCGTGGTACCGACACCGATCCAGCTCTGCCAGCCGATCCCGGAGTTCGCCGACGACCGCGCGACCGTGCGCTACCAGCGGATGGTGCTGCCGCCGGAGGTGGTCGCGGAGCAGCCGGTGATGCCGGTGGACTTCCTCTGGACGATGGAGCCGTACACCTCGTTCGTGGTCCGGGTGATGTACAACCCCCGGATGTTCACGGCGCACGGCGTCGCCCGGCTGGCCGACGACTTCGAGCGGGCTCTCGGGTTGCTGGTCACCACACCGCAGATCAGCGTCCGGGCCGCCCGGGTCGCGATGGAGACGGCACGGTGACCGCGACGTCTCCCGGGACGCGACGGGGACGGCGCCGGAGTACGTGCCGCCACGCACCGACCTGGACCGGCAGCTGATCCAGATCTTGAGCGCCGGGCTGGGCGTCCCGCCGAGCGGGGCACCCTGCTCGTCCCTCCCCTCATCGAGCCGGTGGCGGATCCCGGGTGTATCCCTCGGGTAGGTCCCGGGTGTATCAACTCAGCTGAACGGGTCGATCCAGAAGGTTGCACCCGGGGATCGCGGCTGCCAAGATTTCTTCGTAATTAATGTTTTCATCGGCGGGACGGTGCCGGATGGCGAGTCAGCGAACGGGCCGACTGGACGGCAAGGTTGCCCTGGTCACCGGGGCCTACGGCGGCATCGGCGCGGCCACTGCCCGGCGGCTTGCCGACGAGGGCGCGACGATCGGACTGGTCGACGTACGGTCGGCGGACCAGGTCGCCGAGGAGATCGTCGAGGCCGGTGGCCGGGCCCACCCGATCGTCGCCGACGTCTCCGACGAGACCGACTGGGCCGGCGCGGTAACCACACTCCATGATCGGTACGGCCCGGTGGACATCCTGGTCAGCAACGCCTACTTCAGCGAGGTCGCCCCGGCCCACGAGACCAGCCGGCAGTCCTGGGACCGGCAGCTCGCGGTGAGCCTCACCGGGACCTTCCTCGGCCTCAAGGCCTGCCTGGCCGACCTGCGCGCCGGCGGTGGCGCGGCCGTCCTGGTCTCCTCCGTGCACGCGATGGTCGGGCTGCCCGGGCACCCCGCCTACGCCGCCGCCAAGGGCGGTCTGGTCGCGCTCGGCCGCCAGCTCGCCGTCGAGTACGGCCCCGAGGTGCGGGTCAACACCGTCCTGCCCGGCCCGATCCTCACCGCCGCCTGGGACAGGGTGTCCGAGGTGGACCGGCAGCGCAGCGTCGCGGAGACCGTGGCCGGTCGGTTCGGCACCCCGGAGGAGGTGGCGGCGGCCATCGCCTTTCTCGCCTCGCCGGACGCCGGCTACGTCACCGGTACCACCCTGGTGGTGGATGGCGGTTGGAGCGCGGTGAAAGCCTCCGCCTGACCCAGAGCACCGTCGAACCAACGAGGTCGAACCAAAGAGAAGGCACGGGAAGCATTGGCACACTTCGCACGCCGCGGCGTTCACGGTCAGACCGTCGACGTCCTCGCCCGGCGCATCCTCGCCGGGGAGATCCCCGAGGGTGCCACCCTGAACCTGGCCGCGCTGCAGCAGGAGCTCGACGTCAGCCTCACCGCGTTGCGCGAGGCGCTGAAGGTCCTCACCGCAAAGGGCATCGTGGACGCCCGGCAGAAGCGGGGCACGTTCGTGCGCCCCCGGGCGGACTGGCACCTGCTCGACGGTGACATGATCCGCTGGCGGTTCGCCGAGGGCGCCGGCCAGCACCTCCTCGACCAGCTGCACGAGGTCCGTACCATCGTCGAGCCGGCCGCCGCGCGGCTCGCCGCCACCCGCGCCACCGGAGCCGACCTGGCCGCCCTCGACGAGGCGCTGGCCGAGATGTCCGCCGCCACCGACCCGGTCACCGCCGTCCGCGCCGACCTGGCCTTCCACCGTGCACTGCTGGCCGCCACCCACAACGAGCTGCTGCAGCGCATGGAGGTGGTGATGGAGACCGGACTCGCCGAACGGGACCGCCTGGTGCACGGCGGGGCACCCGACGACGATCCCGTACCCAGCCACCGTGCGGTGGTGGAGGCGATCCGGCGAACCGACGCGACCGGCGCCGAGCAGGCCATGCGCGACCTGCTGGAGAAGGCCATCCGGGACGTCCAGAAGCTACGCCGGCACCCGGACGAGCGCGGGTGAGCGCCACCGGTTCCGGCGCGCGGGCACCGGCCGGGCCGCTCGCGGGTGGCGTACCGGCCGAGCCATCACAGGGAGGCGTCCAGTGAAGATCGTCCGAATCGAGACCTTCCTTGTCCCGCCCCGGTGGCTCTTCTGCCGGGTGGAGACCGACGAAGGGCTGGTCGGCTGGGGTGAGCCGGTGGTGGAGGGGCGGGCCGAGGTGGTCCGCGCCGCCGTCGAGGTGCTCTCCGAGTATCTGCTCGGCGAGGATCCGCTGCGGATCGAACAGCACTGGCAGATCCTCACCAAGGGCGGTTTCTACCGGGGCGGCCCCGTGCTCTCCAGTGCCGTCGCCGGCCTCGACCAGGCACTCTGGGACATCGCCGGCCAGGCGTACGGGGCCCCGGTGCATGCGCTGCTCGGCGGGCCGGTCCGGGAGCGGGTCCGGATCTACTCCTGGATCGGTGGCGACGAGCCAGCCGAACTCGCCGACGCCGCCGCCGCGCAGATCGAGGCCGGCATGACAGCGATCAAGATGAACGCCTCCGGCGTACTCGCCGCCATTCCCAGTGCCGCCGAGGTGGCCGCCATGCTGCGCCGGGTCGCCGCCGCCCGGGAGGTGCTCGGCGACGACCGGGACATCGCGCTGGACCTGCACGGCCGGGCGAGCCCGGCGGCGGCCCGCCGCATCCTGCCGGAACTCGCACCGCTGCGGCCGCTCTTCGTGGAGGAACCGGTGCTGCCCGAGCACCACCACCTGCTCGGCGATCTCGTCGCCGCCTCGCCGGTGCCGATCGCGACCGGCGAGCGACTCTTCGCCCGGCACGAGTTCCTCGGCCCGCTGCGCGCGGGCGTCGCGGTGGTGCAGCCCGACCTCTCACACGCCGGGGGCATCTCCGAGGTACGCCGGATCGCCACAATGGCCGAGACGTACGGCGCGGTGCTGGCCCCGCACTGCCCACTCGGGCCGATCTCGCTCGCCGCCAGCCTCCAGGTCGCCTTCGCGACGCCGAACTTCCTGATCCAGGAGCAGAGCATCGGCATCCACTACCACTCCGGCTCGGAACTGCTCGACTACGTGCTGGACCGGGAGCCGTTCCGGTTCGTCGACGGTCACCTGCGCCGGCCGGAGGCTCCCGGACTCGGCATCACCGTCGACGAGCGGGCCGTGCGCGCCGCCGACCGGCACGGGCACGCCTGGCGCAATCCGGTCTGGCGACACGACGACGGCACCTTCGCCGAGTGGTGAGCGGGTGAGCGGGTGAGCGAAGTGGTGAACGGGTGCGCGGAGCGGTGAACGGCTGAGCGGGTGAGCGAGGCGGTGAGTTGGCCGGACGGTCCGGCGCCGGTCACCGTACCGCTGCGGGTCGCCGGCGACCACCGGCACGGCGGCCGGTGGACCAGCCCGGCCCGCGGCGGGCGCGGTGGTGGCCCTACCGGCTGACGGCCGAGCCGGAACACCGGTTCGCTGGGCGGCACACGCCCTGCTCGACCTGTCACCGGCGGTTACCGGCGCCCCGGCTTGGTCTGGAACCAGAGGATCACGACCGCGACGAAGAGGAGCAGAACGAAGAACAAACACGGGCACAGCAGCAACCACACCATTCCTTCCACGGCGCGCACTCTAACGCGATCTTCCCCCACGAGGCGCCGTCATGATGGTATGGGAGATCTTTCATGTGGTACGCCCCGGTGCTGTACGCGCATGGGCGGCAACGCCGGGCGAACACGTCTCCGCCCTCTCCTGAAACGGCACAATGGCGTCGTATTGGCGGTATCCTATGGGTTGTGACCGATATACGAGAGCCCCGCGAGGGTATCGCGGCGGCGCGCGTCCGCTTGGCGAATGTCGATGACGCGGGCGAGATCCTGACACTGCAGCGAGCGGCGTACCTGGCGGAGGCGCAGACCTATCAGGATCCCTTCCTCCCGCCGTTGGTCGAGTCGTTGGCCGAGTTGGCTGCTGTGGTCGCCGCCAAGGCAGTGCTCGTGGCAACCCGCATGCAGCGCATCGTCGGGGCGGTGCGACTGACGGTCGAGCGGGAGACCGGACATATCGGTCGCTTGATCGTCGCGCCGGACGTCCAGGGCAGAGGGATCGGCACGATGCTGCTTCGGGCCGCGGAGCAGGCCGCGCCGCCGGGGGTGGCCAGGTTCGAGCTCTTCACCGGCGCCGCGAGCACCCGCAACCTCGCACTGTACGAGCATCTTGGCTACGCCGCGTTTGCCAGGCGCAGGGTCAGCGAGTCGGTTGAGCTGGTCTATCTGGAGAAGGCCCGGTCATAGCAGCGGACGCTGACCGTCGGGCACTCGCACCAGGAGAGTGCTCCGACGTCAGCGGAGAAGCAGCGAGGCCAACCGGCGCGACGCGATCCACAGCCCGGCGGCCGTGAGCAACACCAGCACCGCGGTGTGGCCGGCATCCGCGAGCCGTATCGTGCCGGCCATCGACGACCGCATGAGGGCGACCGCGTGGTAGAGCGGTGAGAGCTGGACCAGGCTGCTCGCGGAGCCGTATGCGGACACCGGGAAGAAGGTGGCAGAGAACAGGAACAGCGTCGTGGTGACGGTCGGCAGCCACTCGAACGCCGAGAAGCTGCGGAGAAAGGTCGTGAAAGCCATGCCCAGAGACGCGAACATCAGTGCCGTCAGCGCCCCGACCGGGATGGCCATGAGACCCCATGCCGAGGGAACCGCGCCGAAAGCGGCCAGTACGACAAGGAAGAGGACGGCATTGAGGGTGCCGCGCAGGGCACCCGCGCTCACCTCGCCGACCACGACGTCGGTCGGGGACATGGGCGCGCTCAGGATGGAATCGTACGTGCGGCTGAAGCGCAGCCGCCACAGGACGTCGATGGTCGTGTCGAAGACCGCGCCACTCATGGCCGTCGCCGCCAGCAGTCCCGGACCGACGAAGTCGATGTAGGGCATCACCTGCCCGTCCACGCTGATGTCGCCGACGAACTGCCCAATCCCGACAGCGGCGGCGGCGAGGTACAACAGCGGCTCGGTGGCGCCGCTGACGACAATCGGCCAGGCGTGACGGACCCACAAGCCCTTGCGCTCTAGCAGGTGCAGAGCTTGGACGCCCATCACGCTTCCAATCGCCGTCTGAACGTTTGCGCGCTGGCGAGGATGCCGGCCCCAACCCACGCCGACAGGTACGCCAGGTGTCCAGCAGTCGCCCAGCCACCCAGCGTGGAGAGCACCGCGCCCCGGCACAGCTCGATACCGTGCCACAGCGGCGTGGCCTGAACCACCGCGGCGACCCAGACGGGAAGACCGTCAACCGGAAACAGCGCGCCGCCGAAGAGCAGCAATGGAGTGACGACGAACCGTTGGATGAGCGGGAAGCTGTCCTGGCCGCGGCGGGTGGCCGCGAATGCGACCATCGGCATGCCGAGCGCCAAGGCGGACGTGGCGGCGAAGACGACCGCGAGTACCAGCCCGGTGGACCGCGTCTCGGCGACAACGCATTGGGCACGCTGGAGACAAAGGGACTCACCGCCGCGATTGCGGGCATGGACGCCATGGTCAAGGCCGCGGAGGTCGAGGTGGTGAAGCTGGAACAGATCGGATCGGCGTACATCACGGTGATCCTCCGGGGCGACGTCGCCTCGGTGAAGGCCGCGGTGGACGCGGGCGCGGAGGCCGCTGCGCGGCACGGGGAAGTGATCAGCGTCAACGTGATCGCCAGCCCGCACCGGGCGACCGCGCAGGCCATCGGCTTCACCCGGTCGGGCGAATGACCGGCGCGGTCAGCATCCCGCAGCAATGGTACGACGTCGTCGCGGACCTGCCGGAGCTGGACGAGTCGTACGTCGATTCGGCGAGCGGCCAGCGGGTCGGCACCTCGGCCCTGACCGAGTTGTTCGCGCCGGAGCTGGTGGAGCAGGAGCTGCACCACCCACGCCGGCTGGTGCCGATACCCGAACCGATCCTCGAGATGTACGCGCGCTGGCGGCCCACGCCCCTGGTCCGGGCGCGCGGACTGGAGCAGGCGCTGAACACCCGGTGCCGGATCTACTACAAGTACGAGGGCAGCTCGCCGATCGGTAGCCACAAAGCGAACTCCGGCGTCGCCCAGGCGTACTACACCCACCGGGCCGGACGGAAGCGGGTCTTCGCGGAGACCGGCGCCGGCCAGTGGGGCAGTGCGATCAGCATGGGCTCGTCCTTCTTCGGGCTGAACTGCTCGGTGTTCATGGTCGGTGGCAGCTACGACTCGAAGCCCGCCCGCCGGACCCTGATGGAGACGTTCGGCTCGCGGGTGCACCGCAGCCCCTCTCGGCTGACCGAGGTCGGCCGTGCGAACGGCGCCGACGACACGGCGGCGACAGGCAGCCTGGGCCTGGCGATCGGCGAGGCGGTCGAGGCCGCGCGGCAGGACGAGGCGGCCGCGTATGGCATCGGCAGCGCGTTCAACTTCGTCTGCCTGCACCAGACGGTGATTGGGCAGGAGCTGCGCGCCCAGCTCGACGCCGAGGGAATCCAGCCGGACGTGCTCGTGTCTTGTATCGGCGGTGGCAGCAGCTACGCCGGTCTGGTCTTTCCCTTCGTGGACCAGGTGCGGCCCGGTGGGCGCGGCCTGGACCTGGTGGCGGTCGAGTCCAACGCCGTGCCCAAGGTGACCCGCGGTGTGTACGCCTACGACCACGGCGACAGCGCGAAGCTGACTCCCCTGTCCAAGATGTACACGCTTGGTCACGAGTTCGCGGCCCCCGGCATCCACTCCGGCGGCCTGCGATACCACGGGCTGGCACCGCAGGTGAGCAAGCTCATCAACATGGGGCTGGGGCGCGCTGTCGCCTACCCGCAGCTGGAGGTCTTCCGTTCGGCCGCGCTCTTCGCGCGGGCCGAGGGCCTCGTGCCGGCGCCGGAGGCGGCCCATTCGATCGCGGCGGTGGTCGAGTTGGCCCGCACCCACCGCAGCGAGGAGCGGGTGCTCGTGTTCTGCCTGACCGGGCACGGATTCTTCGACCTGGCGGCCTACGACAAGTTCAACCGGGGCACCATGGAGGATTCCGACTCCCCGGATTCGGCCATCGCCCGGTCGTTGCGAGCCCTGCCGACGACCCCTGACCCGTCGACGTCGCACCCCGGCGGGCCTGCGGGCACGGTGGCCGACCCGTTCGAGGCGTGGCGCCGCTGGCACTTCGCCGCGCGGCAGCCGGCGCCCCTCACCCCGAGCGGACCTGCCGCGTCCGCGGCGCCGGCGACCGACGGCGTGGACCTCTCCCGGCTCCGCGTGGTGACCGCGCCGATCGTCCGCGAGGCCACGCGGTCCGGCCCGGGCGACCTCCTGGTCGGCGAGCACGCGGTCGTGACACCGGCGGCCGAGGCGCAGGCGCGCGAACTGAACCGCCGTTTGGTGCGCTGCCCCGACCGGGCGGGTCAGCCGGGAGCGACTCGATGAACCGTGCGCCGGCCGCCGTGGCCACGTTCGGTCGCCTCGTTGAGCTGGACGCCAAGACGGGGCACGGAATCCTGCGGTTCTGCGACAACATCGTCGCCGTGGTCGACGACCGGTACGCCGGCCGGCGCCTGACGGACCTGCTGCCCTACGCGGGCCGGAACCTGCCCATAGTGCCCACCGTCGCGGAGGCATACCAGATCGGCGC
This sequence comes from Plantactinospora sp. B6F1, assembly GCF_040120695.1. Classification (NCBI taxonomy): domain Bacteria; kingdom Bacillati; phylum Actinomycetota; class Actinomycetes; order Micromonosporales; family Micromonosporaceae; genus Plantactinospora; species Plantactinospora sp. B6F1. The sequence goes on from NZ_JBEEAC010000011.1 coordinate 183,339, forward strand.
TCGGGAGCTGGTCATCGGTGCGGCACCGCCCGGCGGCGAGGCCACGTCCCACATGGTCTCCGTCATCGCCGACGCCGCGAAGCGTGACATGTGGATCGTCAGTGGCCTGCACACCCGGCTCACCGAGCACCCCGAACTGACCGGGAGCGCCCACCGCATCGTCGAGCTCCGCCACCGGCAGGTGCCGGAGCTGGTCGCCACCGGAGCGGCGGCCAAGCTGGAGACCACGGTCCTGCTCACCGTCGGCTCGGACTGCGCCGCGGGCAAGATGACCACCGCGCTGGAGCTGTGGCGGGGCCTGCGTACGCGCGGGGCGGCGGCCAGCTTCGTCGCCACCGGCCAGACCGCGATGTACATCGCCGGCGACGGGGCGGCGGTCGATGCGGTCAAGTCCGACTTCGCCGCCGGAGTCACCGAGAGCATGGTGCTCGAGGCGGCCCGAGGCGGCGCCCGGTACATCCTGGTGGAGGGACAGGGCTCGATACTGCATCCCGCGTACTCCGGGGTCAGCCTGGCCCTGTTGCACGGCGCCGCACCGAACCTCCTGGTCTTCTGCCACGACCTGGAGCGGAGCCGGATGGCCTACTTCGACCGCCGCATCGCCGATGTCGCCGACGAGATCGACCTGCTGGAACGGCTCTCCAGCCACCAACGCCGCGCCGTCGTGGTCGGCGTGGTCGCGATGGCCGGTGGCATGACGCCGGACCAGGCCGCCCGGAGACGCGCCGACCTCGCCGCCCGCCTCGGCCGCCCAGTGGTCATGCCGGCGCCCTCCGGGTACGAGGAACTGGTCGACCTGATCGCCGAGTTCTGAGGCCGAGCGGCTGGCCGCCAGGGAGCCAATTCGCTGAAGTGGACCTGCTCGGGCCACTCGTCGTGATGCCGCTGGGCGAGCCCCGCACGGGGGTAGCAGACGCTTCTGGTGCGGCGGCGACGGCTGTGGTGGCGACGACGCGTGAGCCCTTGTCCGCGTTCGGCCGGGGCGGCAAGCACGCTGAGGTGAGCGGTATCGCGGGGCCAGGCTCGGGGGGACTGCCCCACGGCATTTCCAACTCGTGGAGGTCGCCGACGTGCTCATGTTCGTCTGCGACGGTTTGGCAAGGCGGGCGGCGTACGCGTCCGACCGCAGCACCAGCTACCGCCCTATTACACCTGCTGGAGCCGCGTCCGGTACGGCACCGGTGCCGGCTGCGACATCCACCGGGCCAGCGCCGAGCCCTGCGGCCGATCTTCGAACTCCCTACTACCAGCAACCACGTAGGGCTGGCCCTCGACGGACCAGCCCTCTCCGACAGCGAACACGCCGTTCGCGCACTGCCAACTGTGGTGGGCGATACTGGGATCGAACCAGTGACCTCTTCGGTGTGAACGAAGCGCTCTCCCGCTGAGCTAATCGCCCTCAGCGCGGACGACTGTACCCGATTGGCCGGAGCCTGCGCGACTTCGGGGTCAGTGCGTCGCGATGTAGTGCAGGAACCCGGCGACGAGGTCGATGCCGAGGCTCGCCCTTACCGACAGCCAGACCACCATCGCCACGAACACCAGCCCGACCGACCCGAGGACGATCCGGACCAACAGGGACTGTTCCCGTACCCAACTTGCCCAGCTCTGTACGTGTCGACGGGTGAAGCCGAGTAGCCGTTTGGCCCAGAGGAACTCCACCGCCCAGATACCCAGCCCACCGATCACGATCAGCCAGCCGGGGCCCGGTAGCGGAATCAACACGAGACCGAGTGTGACGACGATCGCACCCGCGACCGCCACGAAAACCTTCAACGCGATCCGGCCGGACGGATTGGCCCGGATGATCTCCAGCGTCCGGCGCACCCGTTGCCACCGGGTCTGCGTCACCAACGGCTCGAGCGGCACCGCCGCGCTGGTGCAGGTAGATGACTCCGTCGCAGGTCCGGGCCGCTCCCCCGGTGAGACGCGCTCGTTCTCCGGCACGTCGTACCTCCGCTCTTCGACCGCCCCCGAAACACCGGAGCGGACTCCGGCGCCGACCCCGTTCATCCCTGACGCGCCGAGCAGAGCCGATTTCTCCATTGAGGATGGATTCGTAGCCATTTCAACCCCCAGTGTCGCCCCGCCCGTCACTCAACAGGACGACTGGACGTTACCGGAGTGAGTCGACGGCTGAACCATCCGGCGTCGGGTGGGATCGAGTACCTGGGCAGAACTGGACATCCTACATAAAGATTCGATTTCGATCGGTGACTAGGAAGCCATCTCCCACTACTGGGTGATATCAGCGTATGGCGGAGCGTAACCATGAGTAGCAGCTGAGGATGGGAAAGGCGGGACACATACGTCCCGCAGCGGTGCCGGGGGGAGAACGTCCATGAGTGTCATCCGACCGACCACGGTCGAGGTCGAGACGTCGTTAAGGCTCGTTGCACCTGACGCCACGGCTCTGCCCGTGCGCGCCAGCCTGCGCTACGACCCAGCCGACCCGTATGCGGTCCATGTCCTGTTCCATGCGGAATCCGCCGGGGGCGAAGCGGTCAGCTGGTCCTTCGCGCGGGAACTGCTCGTCACCGGTCTCGATGAGCCGGCCGGGATCGGCGACGTCCGGGTCTGGCCCTGGGCCACGCCCCGAGGCGACTTCGTCGCGCTCGCGCTCTCATCACCGGACGGTAACGCACTGTTCGAGGTGCCGCGCAGCGTCCTGGTCAGGTTCCTGCGCCGGACGTACGTGGTGGTCCCCCGGGGCAGGGAAGGAGACCACCTCGACGTCGACACGGCGGTCAACCGACTGCTGGCCGGTCGCTGATCGTCCCCGCGACGGCCTCGCGGGCACGTCACGTCGCCGGAACGCCACGCCGCGCGGACCCTGCCGAGGTCCGCGCGGCGTATGCGCGGGTCTGTGCTGATCGACCCCGCAGTGGTCAACCATGCGTGGTGATGCCGCCGTCGACCGGAATGACCGCTCCGGTGAGGTACGCCCCGGCCCGGGACGCCAGATAGATCGCGGCACCTGCCATGTCGTCGGGCCGACCGATCCGGCCGAGCGGCACCTGATGCTCGATCGTCGCCCGGGTCGCCGGGTCGTCCAGCGCGAACGCCATCATCTTGCTCTCGAACGGGCCGGGCGCGATCGCGTTCACCGTGATGTGCTCCGGAGACAGCTGGTGGGCCAGGCTCCGGGTCAGCATGTGCACCGCCGCCTTGGTGGCCGAGTAGGCGTACACCTCCATCCAGGGCACCCGGATGCCGTCGATCGAGCCGATGTTGATCACGCGGGCCGGGTCGTCGGCGCTGGCCGAGGCGCGCAGCGCGGGCAGCAGGGCGGTGGTCAGCTGGAACACCGCCTTGACGTTCACCGCCCAGAGCTTGTCGAAGGCGCTCTCCGGGTACGCCTCCAGCGGTGCCCCCCAGGTCGCACCGGCGTTGTTGACCAGAACGTCCAGCGCGGGCACCCGGGCCAGGACCTGCTCGGCGAGCCGGGCCGCCCCGGCCGCGCTGGAGAGATCCGCCGGGATCGCCACGCAGCGTCCGACCTCGGAGAGCTGCTCGGCGACCTCGGCGCAGACGTCCGCCTTGCGGGACGAGATGATCACCTGAGCGCCGGCCTCGACAAATCCTCGGGCGATCATCAGACCGATCCCCCGGGTACCGCCGGTGACCAGCACCGCCTTGTCCTCGACCGAGAACAGCCCTGGCATGCGCACCTCTGGAGGCCGTGGGTCGGTCGGATGTCGCCCGACCCGGTTGGCGTACTGTCCGGCAACCTAATCCCGATCACCCCGACCGGACAACTCGGCCCGGCAGGGCGCGCTGCGCCCCGGTCCCGGCGAGCCCGACCGACGCCCGCGATCATCCGCTCGGTGTCGGCGAGCCCAACCGGACGCCCGGGGATGACGGCTCGGCGGCACCCGGGATCCGCTGGTCCGCCTTCCGGGCGATCTCCCCGAGATTGCTACCAGCCCGGGAGCACCAGCACCCCGACAGGTCGGTCGGCGGGCGCCCGGCCGCCACGGTCGGGTTCCGGACGCGGGCCCGGCCGAGGGGTGCGTGGCGGGCAGACGGCGGCTAACGTCGCAGGTGATGGTCCGATTCGGTCAGCTTCCCGGTGAACCGGGCGAGGTGCCGGCCCAGCCGGCCTGGGCGGGTATCCGCACTCTCACCCTGCGCGACTATCTGCTCAATCCAGCCCGTCGAGGTCCGCTGCTGGTCGATCGACACCTGCTCATCCTGGTCACCGTCGGACACGGCACGCAGGAGATCGACTTCCGGGCGTACCCGTGCCGGCCGGGGTCGCTGCTCTGGGTACGGCCCGGGCAGGTCGTCCAGCACGGCGGGCAGAGCGGACTCGATGCGGTGATGGTCTGCTGGACCCCGGAGACCATGCGCCACCTCGGTGTCCCGCCGGTCGGCCCGCCGTACGCGGCCGGTTACTGGCAACTCGCCGGTGAGGACGAGGACGCGGTGATCAACGAGGTCAGCCAACTGGTGGTGGACTGCCAGCGGCACGGTGGCGGCGTACTCGCCGCCGACCTGCTGCGGCACCAGCTCGCCGTACTGCTGCTGCGGTTGGCCCTGCTCCCGCGCGAGACCGCCGTTCCCGATCCGGTGGCGCCCGGCGTCGCAGCGCGCAGCCGGAACTCGGCGAACGGCGGCACCCCGGACGGCACGGATCCGACCGGCATGTTCGGGCGGCTGTGGCAGGAGGTCGAGCGCTCGTACGGGCGGACCCGCCGGGTCGAGGACTACGCCGGGCGGCTGGACTGCTCGGTGCGTACCCTGACCCGGGCCTGTCTGGCCGCCACCGGACGCAGCGCCAAGCAGGTGATCGACGAGCGGGTGGCGCTGGAGGCCCGGCGGCTGCTCGCCGCGACCGACCTGCCGGTGGCCGAGGTCGGCCGCCGGCTCGGCTTTCCGGAGCCGACCAACTTCGGGCGGTTCTTCCAGCGCGCGGTCGGGCACAGTCCCGGTGCCTTCCGGGCCGGACTGCCCGGCCGGAACCCCACCGTCCACCGGTGACCGGGCGAAGCACCACCGTCCACCCGTGACCGGCCGGAACCCCACCGCCCGCCGGTGACCCGCCGGGTGCGTGGCATCGACCATCGGCGGACCGTCCGGTGCGGAACGCGGACCGTCCGGTGCGGAACGTCGTGACCGCCACCGATGCCGGCGCGAGTTTGCCGAACACCCGTATGGGGAACTTCCCGGCCACTCCGAGAGTGTTGTCCCGAAGGGAGCCTGGTCGTGGGTCTGATGTTCCGCAAGCGGAAGAAGTTCGGTCCGTTGATCCTCAACTTCACCGAGAACGGCTTCTCGTCCTGGAGTATCAAGATCGGACGCTGGTCGTGGAACTCCCGGGCCCGCGCGCACCGGGTCGACCTGCCCGGGCCGCTTTCCTGGAAGCAGGACAAGTCGCGGTCGCGATGAGGCGGTGGCGGCCAGCGCCGCCACCGCACCCCGGTTCCACGGCGCGCACGCCTGCGGCTCAGCGCCCGGGACCGGTCCAGCGGCCGATGCTCAGGCCGGCGGCCTGGCGGTGATGGTGACGTCACCGCCGAGCCGACCCGCCTCGGGTTCCCGACTCACCAACCCGGCGGCCAGCAACGCGCCGAGTACCCGGTTGGTGTCCGCCGGACGGTAGACGGTCCGCTCGGCGGTGAACTGGCGCAGTTCGGTGACGGACGCCGGGCCGACGGACGCCAGGCGGGCCAGCAGTTCCCGCCGCAGCGGCCCGGGATGCGGCGTCAGCGAGATGTCGAGCAGATGCCCCTGCGGATCGCCGGGATCCCGGTAGCACACCCCGGCGTACTCGTCCACCGCCCAGAGCGCGTTCTTGAACGCGTCCAGCCGCCTACCGGCGGCGGTAGCGAAGATCAGCACCTCGGCCCGGTCGTCGGCGACCAGCTCGACCTCGGTCACCAACGGCAGTCCGGCCTCGGTCAACCGACTCCGGTGGTCAGCACGGGACCAGGCCGGAGGATCGAGCACCAGCAACAGTTCGGCGGGCCGGCCACCGGCCACCGCGGCGAGGACCTGCGCGGCGGGCTCCGGACCGCCGGCACCGTCCAGGTAGGCGCCGGTAACGTCCAGGTAGGCGAGGATCGGAGCGCCGTTCGCGGCGGCCGCCTTCAGCGCCACCGGCAACCGGTCGACACCGCCCGGCACCAGGTGTGCGGCCAGTCCGCCGGGCAGTTCCGACTGCACCGCCGCGTGCCGTGCGGCGAGGTCCTGATCGTCGGCCCGACCGCACGTCAGTGCCGTCATCCGCCGACCGTGCAGCAGGTCGGCGAACTCACCGAAGACCCGTAGCGCGGCGTCCGCGACGCCGCCGTCCGCTCCGGCGTACGCCTGCGCGAAGGTGGCCCGGCGGGACCGGTGCAGCGCGGCAGGCGCCCAGGAGTCGAGCTGGCGTACCAGCAGTTCCCGTTTGACGACGCCGATCGGGTCACTGGACATGCTGCGGTTCTACTCCGCCCGGCCCGCCCCTGTCATCTCGACGGCCGCCCCGCCGCCCCGAGTCTGCTCGGCGAGCCGTCGACCGTCGGGATATCGGGCACAGGCTCGGCCACGGATTGCCCGACATGACGACGAAACTGCCACCACCTGCCCTCTTGTACTGAACGTCGCCGGGCGAGCACGATGGGGCGTGGCTTCCGGCTTCGGGGAACTCATCCAGCACGCGAACGCGCTCGTGGCAGCCGGTGACCTGGCCGGGGCCCGGAATCTGCTCGGCCCCCCACTGGACGCCGTCGACCCGAGTCCCGGGCACGCCTCCGTCGAGTTGGCCGAGGCAGCCGGCCTCCAGGCCCGGATACTGGTGGCGCTCGGGGACCCGCACGCGGCGCAGGGCTGGGCCATGTTCGCCCACTCCGCGGCAACCCGGCTGTACGGCGCCGCCGACCAGCGGACCGTGGCGACCGCGGCGACCCTCGCCGCCGTACTTCACCGGGTCGGCAGCCACGTCCGGGCCGCCCGACTGTACCGAGACGTGATCATCGAACTCACCGCGACCGACGGTCCGGAGTCGTTGCGGGTACTCGCCGCGCACGCCGACCTGGCCACCGTCGAGTACGCCCAGGGCGAGTGCACGCTGGCCCGGAACAGGCTGGAGGACGCCTGGGAGCTGCACCGGGAGGTCTACGGCGACGGCCATCCGGGCGGGATTCGGATGCTGGCCCGGCTCGGCGCGATGCAACGGGACTGTGGGCTCTTCACCCGGGCGCACGAACACCTGGCCCTGGCCCGCGAACTGTGCCGGGAGCACCTGCCGGCCGACCATCCGCTGGCGACCCAGGTCGCGGCCCTCGCCCGGGCGGCAGCCGATCCCGACCACGTCTGCGCCGACCCGCCGCCGGAGCCCGAGGACGATCCGCACACGCCGACCGGCCGGCCCGGCGGGGGGTACGCCGAGCCGTGGCGCCCCGAACCCCGGCACGCCGAGCCAGCACCGTACGACGAGCAGCCAGCACCGTACGCCGTGCGCCAGGAGCACGCCGGGTCCCCGCAGCACGCGCACCATCCGGAGCAGCCGCACCACCCGCAGCACGCCGCTCCGCGGCAGGGTGGCCCGCAGCATGCGGCGTCGTCGTACCCGACGGCACCTCCCCAGCACGGCGGGGAGCATCCGCCGGACGTCGAGCTGCCGCCGCGTGAGGAGCCGCCACCACTACGCTTCCGGCCCCCTCCGCCGACCCGGCCCGCCGGTGCCGGCACCGACATCCCGCAGGTGCCGCCGCCCCGACTGCCGCCCGCGCCGCTCGTCGAACCACCACCCCGGTGGAGCACCCCGCCGCCGGCCGGGCCACCGGTGCCGCCACCCCGCAGCGCGGCGGACCGGTCCGGGCCGGGCGTCTCCCCCGCTGTGGGGCCGGTCGCCGACGAGGACGATCCGGAGTACGGCTGGTGGCCGCCGGACGTAACCCGCAGTAGCCCCGACGGCGACGACCACCCGGTCGGTCGGCACCCCGAACCTGCCCCCACCGAGCCGTGGCGACCGGAGGGCCCTTCCGGACCCACCCCGCCGGGCGGCGAGCAGACCTACCCGGAACTCCCGGACGGTCACGCCGCCGGCCTCGCCGCCGGGCAGGTACCCGAGATCCGGAACCTGCCGGAGAGACGGTCGCCCCGGTTGCCGGTACGGATCCACCGGCCGCAACCCGCGAGCCGCCGGCTGCCGATGATGGTCGTCGCCGGCCTGGTGGTCCTGGTCCTGCTCGGCACGGCCGCCGTGGTGCTCGGGTTCGGGCCCACCGGGGACGACGAGCCAGCGCCGCCGGCTCCCGGGCCGGCGACCAGCACTCCGGCCGCATCACCGCGCACGCCGCCGCCTGCCTCCCCCGGCACCCCGCCCGGTTCGGTGACCCTGGCCGACAGCCGGAGCAGCGTGACGCTGGGCTGGAGCTACCCGAACGGCGCCGAGGGCCCGGTGGTACTGGCTGGCGGGCGGGCCGGGCAGGAACTCCGGCCGTTCCAGGAACTGCCGGCCGGCTCCACCGGCTACGTGGTCTACGGGCTGGACACCCGGGACAACTACTGCTTCTCGGTCTCGGTCGTCTACTCCGGGAGCGTCATCGGTGCGGCCGATCCGGTCTGCACCGAACGGCCCGGCAGATCACCGTCGACACGCTGAACACCGACCGGCGGCCGTGTCGACATCGGGGCGTCGTGGCCCTCGGACGCCGGACGCTCGGCCGGCAGGCGTACCTCGACCCGCAGTCCCGGTCCGGCGTCGGCGAGGGTCACCGTGCCGCCCTGGCGGCGTACCAGTTCCCGGACGATGGCCAGTCCGAGCCCGGCGCCGCCCGCGTCCCGGGCCCGGGCGTCGTCCAGCCGGGTGAACCGGCCGAAGACCCGGTCCCGGTCCCGGGCGGGGATGCCGGGCCCGTCGTCGGTGACCGTCACCAGGTGGTACGCCGCGGCGGTCCGGTCGCCAGGGCCGGCCTCCAGCACCACCTCGCTGGCGGTGTGCCGTACCGCGTTGTCCAGCAGGTTGCCGAGGATCCGGGTCAGCGCGTCCGGCTCGGCCAGCACCCAGAGCGGCGAGCCCGGTGCCACCACCCGCAGCGGCGGCGCCGGATACCGCTCGGCGACCTCGGTCAGCAACTCCCCCAGCTCGACCGGTTCGGCTGCCCGGGGTGGCCGGGCACCCGCCTCGTCCAAGCGGGCGAGCAGCAGCAGGTCGTCGACGAGCCGGCTGAGCCGCTGGGTGTCGGCGAGCAGGTCGTCGGCGACCGCCGGCCAGTGCGTCGCCGGACCGAGCCGCTGCGCGACCTCGAGCTGGGTCCGCAGGTTGGCCAGCGGGCTGCGCAGCTCGTGCGCGGCGTCGGCGACGAAGGCGCGCTGCCGGGCCCGGGCCGTCTCCAGCCGGCCCAGCATGCCGTTCAGGGTCACCGCCAACCGGCGGATCTCGTCGTGTGAGGCGGGCAGCGGCAACCTACCCGGCCGGGTCCCGCCGGTGATCTCCTCGGCGCCGGCCCGCAACGCCTCGACCGGTCGGAGGGTGGCGCCGACCACCCGCCAGGCGACCGCGGCGAGCGCGACCAGAAGCAGCGGAAAGCTGACCAGCAGGATGGTCCGGACCACGGTCACGCTGTGCCGCACGTCCGCGGTGGACTTGGCCACGAGCACGGTGTGCGGATCGGCGGCCGGTCCGGCGGGCACCGCGACGACCCGGATCGGACCGTCCAGGCCGAGCCGTCGGCCGGGCAGGTAGAACCGGTCCCGTTCCCCGGCCTGGAATCGCCGCAGCTCGTCCGGGTAGAGCATCGGGACCAGCCGGTCGGCGTCGATCGAGGCGGCCCGGATTCGGCCCTGCCCGTCGAGCACCTGGACGCGTACCTGACCGCCGGCGACCGGCAGCGGGTCGGGCAGCGCGTTCTGACCGGCGAGCCGGGCCACCGCCTCGGCGGTCTTCAGCGCCTCGGTGTCGACGGTGCGCTGAAGCGCGTAGCCGAGCGCGCCGAGCAGCACCAGCCCGCCGACGGCAAGGCCGGCGGCAAGCCCCGCCGCGCTGATGATGGTGAGTCGGGCGCGCAGGCTCAGTTTCCGCCACGGCCGTCGCCAGCCGCGCCGGCCGCCCCGGAGCCGGATCACCGGAGGGCTCCGGTCCCGACGTCGGCGAGCGCTTCACGCTCCACGCGGAGAAGCGCCCCCGGGTGACCTAGCGCCGAGCGAGTCATGCCACCAGCCGGTAGCCGGCGCCGCGGATCGTCTCCAGCCGGTCCCGGCCGATCTTGCGACGTAGGTAGCCGACGTAGACCTCGACGGCGTTCGGCGCGGTACGCAGGCTCGCGTCCCAGACGTGGTCCAGCAGCTCGGTCTTGGAGACCACCTCACCGGCCCGGCGGAGCAGGTACTCCAGCAGGGCGTACTCCCGAGCGGTGAGATCCACCTCGACCCCGTCCCGGGTGACCCGGCGGCGGGCCGGATCCAGGCTCAGGTCACCGGCGACCAGTATCACCGGGCGGCGCGGCGCGCCCCTGCGGAGCAGGGCTCTCAACCGGGCCAGCAGCACCACGTAGGAGAAGGGTTTGGTCAGGTAGTCGTCCGCACCGCAGTCCAGCCCGTCGGCCTGGTCGTACTCGCCGTCCTTGGCGGAGAGCATCAGCACCGGCAGCCAGTGCTTCTCGGCCCGCAGTTGCCGAACCACCCGGTAACCGGAGAGCCCGGGCAGCATCACGTCCAGGATCATCGCGTCGTACCCGCCGTGCCGGGCCAGGTCCAGCCCGTCCGGCCCGGTACCGGCCACGTCGACGACGAAGCCCTCCGCCGAGAGGCCGCGTTGCAGCGCCGTGGCCAGTCGGGCCTCGTCCTCCACCACCAGCAATCGCACCGGACAAGCGTGCCATCCCGGCCGGGGCAACCACACCCGGCTGAGTGAGCCGACGGCGGTTCTCAGTGGTTTCACAGCGCGGCAGGCGCAGCATGGTGGTCAGGAGGTACGAACATGTCCGTTTTGCAAACCCGGCCCGCGCTGCGGTGGCTGGTCCCGACCGGGGCGGCCCTGGCGATTCTCGGCGGAGGTGCGGCGGTCGGCACGTTCGCCTCGGCCGCCGAGCCGAACCTGCCCGAGCGCAGCGCCGCACAGCTCCTCGTCGACCTGCAGACCGCCCGCCTCGACGGGCTCTCGGGCACGGTCATCAAGCGCGCCGACCTCGGGCTGCCGAGCCTGCCCGGCATCGGCGGACGCGGCAGCGCCGAGCTGACCTCGCTGGTCTCCGGCACGCACACCCTGCGGGTCTGGCACGCCGGTCCGGACCGGACCCGGATCGCGCTGCTCGGCACGCTCGGCGAGACCGACGTCATCCGCAACGGAAAGGACGTATGGGTCTGGGACAGCCAGGCCAACCGGGCCGAGCACAGCACCCTGGACCACAGCGACCTGGACCACGCCGGCCCGACCGCCGGGCCCGGCCACCTGCCGGTAACCCCGCAGGAGGCCGCCGAGCAGGCGCTGGCGGCGGTGGATCCGAGCACCCGGGTCCGGGTCGGACGGTCGGCCTCGATCGCCGGTCGGGACGCGTACGAACTGGTGCTCGAACCCCGGGACGCCACCTCGCTGGTGGACCGGATAACGATCGCGATCGACGCCGTCGAACACGTGCCGCTGCGCTTCCAGGTCGTACCGGAGGGCACCAGCAAGCCCGCCTTCGAGGTGGCGTTCACCCGGATCGACTTCGAGCGACCGGACCCGGCCCAGTTCGCCTTCAACCCCCCGCCCGGAACGGTGGTGACCGAGGCGGCCCGACCGGAGGGTCGACCGGCGCTGCCGATCGGGGTGGAGCGGCCGACGGTGGTCGGAAGCGGATGGACGAGCGTACTGGTGGCCAAGGTTCCGCAACTCGCCGGGATCGCGGAGTCGGAGACCGACGACACGGAGACCGACGGCACGGAGGCCGGCCTGCTGCGGGGCCTGCTGGGCGGGCTGCCCGAGGTGACCGGCGAATGGGGCAGTGGTCGGCTGGTCACCGGCAAGCTCTTCACCGCCCTGCTCACCGATGACGGGCGGGTACTCGTCGGTGCGGTGCGGCCGGAACGGCTCTACGAGGTCGCCCAGGACAGGTGAGGAGGTCGCCCTGAACGCCAGGTCAGCGGTTCCCGGCACCGCCGGGCCGGGGGCCGAAACGGGAGCCTGATCGAGCAATTCGACCGCCAGGTCGCGGTGGACGCCGTCGACCTGGCGGTCTCCCGTGCCCGCCGGGTGCCTGCCACCTCGGTTGAGGCGACGCCGGCACACCCCGCCAGGTGACGGGGCCGCGGGATGGGGCGACCGATGGATGCCGGCGCGGAAACGCGCTATCGTTTCTCAGTTCGGAAACAAAAAAGAACGGCAGAATGCCGTTCCCTGCAAAGGCTAGCAATGGGGAGACGGTTTGTCAAAGCAATCCGGTTTTTCGCCCGACCAGCGTCTCGAAGAGCCGGTCGACGAGCCGATCGGACGCACCGCGCACTTCCGCGCGGACGAGTCGGTGGCGGGCGGGCAGCCCGGGCCCACCGACCGGACCCAGGATGACATCCCCGCCGAACAGCGGTACGTCTCCATGCTCTACGGCCGCCTCGACGAACTGCGTACCCAGGCCAGCCGGCGACTGCGCAACGCACTGCGCAACACCGGCGGTACCCAGCAGGAGCGCTCGCAGCGCGACGGCACGGTACGGATGTACGCCGAGCAGATCGACCGGCTCGGCGCGGTCGAGCAGGGCCTCTGTTTCGGCCGGCTGGACCTCGACGACGGCACCCGCCGCTACATCGGCCGGATCGGCGTCTTCGACGGCGACGGCGAGTACGAGCCGGTGCTGCTGGACTGGCGCGCCCCGGCGGCCCGACCGTTCTATCTCGCCACCGCCGCCGCCCCGGACGGGGTGCGCCGACGCCGGCACATCCGGACCCGGGACCGCGAGGTGGTCGGCCTCGACGACGAGGTGCTGGATCTGGATGCCGCCGGACAGGCCGGTGACCGGGGCGGGTTGACCGGCGAGGCGGCGCTGCTGGCGGCGGTCAACGCCAGCCGTACCGGCCGGATGACCGACATCGTCCGGACCATCCAGGCCGAGCAGGACCGGGTGATCCGGGCCGACCTCGACGGGGTGCTCGTGGTGCAGGGCGGTCCCGGCACCGGGAAGACGGCGGTGGCGCTGCACCGGGCGGCGTACCTGCTCTACACGCACCGCCGGATCCTCTCCACCCGGGGCGTGCTGCTGGTCGGTCCGAACGCGACCTTCCTGCGCTACATCTCGCAGGTGTTGCCGACCCTCGCCGAGACCGGCGTGCTGCTGCGTACCGTCGGCGAGCTCTTCCCCGGGATCACCGCGACCCGGCCCGAACCGGCCGAGGTCGCCGAACTCAAGGGCCGGCTCGACATGGTCGAGGTGCTGGCCGCCGCGATCCGGGACCGGCAGCGGGTGCCGGACGAGCCGATCGAGATCAACATCGAGCGGGACCGGCTGGCGCTCGATCCGGCCACGGTCGCCGCCGCCCGGGACCGGGTCCGCCGCGCGGACCGGCCGCACAACCTGGCCCGGCCACTCTTCGACATCGAGATCATCCACGCCCTCGCCGACCAGCTCGCCGAGCGGATCGGCGCCGACCCGCTGGGCGGGGAGAACCTGCTCGACGAGGCCGACCTCGCCGAGTTCCGGCGCGAGCTGCGGGCCGAGCCGGAGGTGCAGGCGGTGCTGGACTGGCTCTGGCCGGTACTCACCCCGCAACAGGTGGTGGCCGGGCTGTTCGCCTCGGAGCAGCGGCTCGCGGTCGCGGCGGCGAACCTCGACGAGGCACAGCGGGCGGCGCTGCGGCGCGAGCCGTGGGGCGGCTGGAGCCCGGCCGACGTACCGCTGCTGGACGAGGCGGCGGAACTGCTCGGCGAGGACGATCGCGCGGCCCGGACCCGCGCAGCCCGGCAGCGGCAGGCCGAGCTCGAGTACGCCGAGGGCGTGCTGGAGATCGCTGCCGGTTCCAAGTCGATCGACTTCGAGGACGAGCCCGACGCCGAGGACGGGATGCTCGACGTCACCGACCTGCTCGTGGCCGACCGGCTGGCCGAGCGGCAGGCCGACGGGGAGCAGTTGAGCACCGCCGAGCGGGCTGCGGCGGACCGGAACTGGGCCTTCGGGCACGTGATCGTGGACGAGGCGCAGGAACTTTCCCCGATGGCCTGGCGGGTGCTGATGCGCCGCTGCCCGAGCCGCTCGATGACGCTGGTCGGTGACGTGGCCCAGACGGGTGCCCTGGCCGGCACCTCGTCCTGGTGGCCGGTGCTGGAGCCGTACGTCGGTGACCGGTGGCGGCTGGAGGAGCTGACGGTCAGCTACCGGACCCCGTCGGAGATCCTGGCGGTGGCCGCGAAGGTGCTAACGGAGATCGACCCGACGCTGACCCCACCCCGCGCGGTACGCGACACCGGCGAGCAGCCCTGGGACGTCGGGGTCGGTGCCGGTGAGCTGCCCGGACGGCTGGTCGAGGCGGTCCGGGCCGAGGTGGCCGGTGTCGGCTCCGGCCGGGTCGGGGTGATCGTGCCGGCCGGCCGGGTCGACGAGTTGGGCCGGGCGGCCACCGAGGCGGAGCCCGAGGTGGCGCTCGGGGACGATCCGGAGCTGACCAGCCGGGTGGTGCTGTTGACGGTCGCCCAGGCCAAGGGGCTGGAGTTTGACTCGGTCCTGGTGGTCGATCCGGACCGGATCGTCGCCGAGTCCCCGCGCGGGCGCAGCGACCTCTACGTGGCGCTCACCCGGGCTACCCAGCGACTGGGCATCCTCCGGGTCGGCTGAGCCGGAGACGGCGGCCGGTCAGGCGAGCCGAACCGCCTTGCGCTCCGTCGTGGCGAACCGTCGCGGCGCGGTTCAGGTCGGACGGGCTGACCTGTCCGTGCGCGGTTCAGGTCAGACGGGCTCACCTGTCCGTGAAGTTGCCGATCTGCGGCGTGGGTCCGGAGGCGTCACTGGTGGAGCCGGCCGCCGGCGGATTGGTTCCGCCGGTGGTCGCGTCCCCGGTGGTGGTGGGTGCCACCTTTCCGCCGGGTCGGCGGGGTTGACGGCGTACGTTCGCCGAGCCGGCCCGCCGGTCGGTACCGGTGGTGGTGCTCACGCCCCGGTTCCGGGTCGGACCGCCGTCGCGCAGTACGTCCGGATCGGCCGCCCGGTCCGTCGAATCCTCGATGTCGCGTTCGTGCGCCTCCCGTACCCCGTCGACCGGCAGGCTGACCTCCTCCACCGCGCCGGGGCGGTACTTGCCGCCCCCGATCCGGTCTTCGCTCCGCCGCGCCGACTCCCGCTGTTCGTCCCCGCCGCGCACGTCCGCCACGGTCCACCACCTCGCCGAGTTGTCGTTGTCCGAGGTGTCCCCGGTGCCCGGGTCGGCAAACGCCACCGGCACAGTCGCCGCCCCGCACCACCGCCCGCGCAGCCAACGGTTAGCCGGTCAGCGGCTGTTTGTGGCCGGACCCGCCGGGTAGCCAACCGGTGCCACCGGCGCGGCAGTGCCGTGACCGGCGGCGGTCGGAAGAGATCTCATCGAATCCGAGGAGGAAAGATGAGCACGCAGACCCCTTCCAGGCAGCCGATGGGCCAGCAGGTGACGGACATGCAGTCGGCACCGACCCGGGAGATGGGTGCCCAGCACATCTCCAACCAGCAGATACAGCAGACCCTGTCGGAGATGCAGCGCCGGATGGACGAGCCGGCGCGCCGGAACCCGGGTAGCGAGACCAAGCCGGCGTACAAGACGACGGAGTTCTATATCTATCTGGCCGCGGTGGGTGGCGTTCTGCTCGCCTCCGAGTTGGTCGGCCGGAACTCCGTCGGCGTGGACGTGTTCCGCGCGGACAACGCGTGGTTCTTCATCACCCTGCTGACCATCGCCTACCTGGGTAGCCGTGGTCTGGCGAAGCTCGGTAGCGCCTGGCGACGGGCCGACCGGGCGGACCGGGCGAACAGGTAACGACGCTGTGCGTGCCTGATGCGTCGGGCGCGCCGGAACGTCCCGAGCAGTGGCGACTGCCACGGGTCGCGGTCCCCGCCGAGTGGGGGGGGGACCGCGACCTTTCGCCTGCTGTTTACTCGCCGAAGTCGCCGAAGTCGCCCTCGAAGGCGTCCTCCAGCATCTCGCCGGCGATCATGCCACCGGCCATCCCGAGGGCGGCACCGGCGACGACGCCGCCGATGCCGTGACCGCCGTGGTGACCCTGCTTGCCGGGATGCCCGTAGTGCTGCTGCAGCCCGCCGTGCCGGGCGTAGCTCTGCACCGTCTGCGCCAGCCAGCCCTCCACCCGCTGCCGCCAGTCGACCTGGTCGACCCCGGCGTGCTCGGCCGTGTACCGCCCGACGCTGTCGTGCCCGCCGCTGAACATTCCGCCACGCTTGTCGCACTCGATGATGACGTCCACACCCTGCTGGCTGGTGACGAAGGTCAGCTCGACCTCCCGGATCGTGTGCGCGTACTGCGGGGCGGCGAGGAACTCGATCTCCTGGTAGAACGGCAGCGTCTGCTGCACGCCGTAGATGTGCCCGCGCTCCAGGTCAGCGCTCTTGAACTGGAAGCCGAGTTGGGCGAACGCCTCCAGGATCTTCTCCTGCACCGGCAGCGGGTGGACCGCGATGGCGTCCAGGTCACCCTTGTCCACCGCCCGGGCCACCGCGAGTTCGGTGCGCAGCCCCATCGTCATGCCGCGCAGGCGCTGACCGTAAACGTCGGTGATCGGGGTCTCCCAGGGGACCGGGAGCTGGAACGGAATCGCCAGTTCCTGCTTGGCGTCCAGGCGCATCGCGCCGCTCACCGGAAGGCGGTAGAACTCCATGGTGCCGGCGTACTCGCTGTCACCGGCCTCCATCTCGACCCGGGTGACCAGCGCGACGGTGATCTGCTCGATGTCGGCTGCGGACTCCCCGCCGCGCAGGTTGACCTGCCCCTCCAGCATCAGGCCGGGCCGGGTGTTGGGATTCGTCAGCACAGTGTCCACACTGGGACCGCCGACGCCGAGGGCGCTCAACATCTTCTTGAAGACCATAGAGATACTCCTGTTTACGGCGGATGTGTGCCGCGGGTTCGGCAGGCAGATTCCACGATGGATCAACACACCACCTTGGTGACAGTATTCACCGTAGCTGTGAGGTGGCTGTGAGCGTCCGCCGGTCACCGGTTCGGGTGACCCGGCCGGAGCCGCGGCGCGACAGCCGTAGGCTCTGGGATCATGCGCGTAGGCATCGTGATCCTTCCCGACCGACGGTGGTCCGTGGCCGAGCGCCGGTGGCGCCAGGCCGACGAGTGGGGCTTCGACCACGCCTGGACGTACGACCACCTGGGCTGGCGCGACCTGGTCGACGGGCCGTGGTTCGACGCGATGGGCACCCTCACCTCGGCCGCGATGGTGACCTCCCGGATCCGGTTGGGCACCCTGGTCGCCTCGCCCAACTTCCGGCATCCGGTGCACTTCGCCCGACAGATCACCGCGCTGGACGACGTCTCGGACGGGCGGCTGCTGCTGGGGCTCGGCGCCGGCGGGATCGGCTTCGACGCCGCCGTACTCGGCGCCGGGGCACTCTCTGCCCGGCACCGGGTCGACCGGTTCACCGAGTTCACCGATCTGCTCGACCGGCTGCTCCGGAAGGACGGCGTCACCTGGCGGGGCGAGTACTACGCGGCTGTCGACGCGCGGAGCAACCCGGGCTGTGTCCAGACGCCCCGGGTCCCGTTCGTCGTCGCCGCGAACGGGCCACGCTCGCTGCGGCTCGCCGCCCGGCACGGCCAGGGCTGGGTGACCACCGGCGTACCGGACGGCGACGACCTGGCGGCGTGGTGGCGCTCCGTAGCCGACCTCGCCGGCCGGATGGACGAGATCCTGGCCGCCTCCGGCCGTGATCCCGGCACCCTGGACCGCTATCTCTCCCTCGACTCCGCGCCCGTCTTCTCACTGCGCAGCGTCGGGTACTTCACCGAGGCCGTCGGTCGGGCCGCCGAGCTGGGCTTCACCGACGTCGTCACGCACTGGCCGCGCGAGTCGAGCTGGTACGCCGGAGACGAGGCGATCCTCGCGGAGGTTGCCGCCGAGGTGCTGCCCCGGCTGCCCGGCCGGAGCTGACCGTCCCCGGCCCGGTGGCCGGGCCCGCGGAAGGACCCGGCCACCGGTTGCCGGCACTGGCCGTCGGGGCCGGCCTGCACCTGGTGGTCAGCTGGCGGCGCAGCTCAGCGTCGGTGCGCTGTTGGTGCCGTTCCAGGTGCCGATGAAGCCGAACGCGGTGCTGGCCCCGGCCCCGAGGCTGCCGTTGTACGAGACGTTCCGGGCGGTCACCGCCGACCCGCTGCTGGTGATCGTCACGTTCCACGACTGGTTGATCCGCTGCCCGTTGGCGAAGGTCCAACTGACGGTCCAGCCGCTGATCGCCGCGCTGCCGGCGGTCACCCGGACGTCGGCCTGGAAGCCGCCCTGCCACTGGCCGGTGATGGCGTAGCTGGCGGTGCAGCCCCGGCTGCCGACCGGAGGCGTGGTCGTCGGCGGAGTCGTCGGCGGGCGGGTGGTGGGCGGAGTCGTCGGCGGGCGGGTGGTCGGCGAGATCGTCGGGGTGCTGCTGTCGTAGACCGTCGCCTGCCGGGCGGTCTGCCGGATCCCGTTAGCCCCGTTGAAGATCCGCTGCCCCCAGGAGGTCAACTGGCTCGGGTTGAAGTTGGTCACCATGTCGAGGTATTCGACGCCGCCCCCGTTGCCGCTCCAGGACCAGCCGATG
Organism: Plantactinospora sp. B6F1; assembly: GCF_040120695.1. Taxonomy (NCBI): domain Bacteria; kingdom Bacillati; phylum Actinomycetota; class Actinomycetes; order Micromonosporales; family Micromonosporaceae; genus Plantactinospora; species Plantactinospora sp. B6F1. Next base: position 202,016 of record NZ_JBEEAC010000011.1, read on the forward strand.
TAGCCGATCCCGTGCTGTTGGGTGTACGACATGATGGTGTCCTCGTCCGGGTTCCCGTCCGAGTGGTCGTGCCCGAACTCCCCCACCACGATCGGCAGGTTGGCGCTGCGGAACCGGCCGAGGTAGTCGGTGATCTCGGCGGCGGTGTCGAAGACGCCGTACATGTGGATCGAGAAGACGGTGTTCCGGTCCGGGTCCGAGGCGAAGACGCTCTGGGCGTTGTCCCGCATGATGAAGCGCCAGTCCTGGCCCCACATCGGCGCGTCGACCATGATGGTGTGGTCGAAGCCGGCGTCGCGCAGCCGGTTGATCGCGTTGCTGGTGGCGGTCGGCCAGGTCGCGCTGACGCTCTCGTTGTTGCCGAACGGCTCGTTGCCGATGTTGAGGATGACGTAGTTCTCCTGGCCGGTCAGCGCGCTCTGGATGCTGATCCAGTAGTCGACCGCCTGGTCGAGGCTGATCGCCGCGCCCTCCTCGCCGTACCCGGTGGTGTCGTGCACCTCCAGTACGCAGATCAGCCGGTTGGCCTTGCACAGCGAGATGACGTTGGCGACGTCGCTGGCGCTGTTCTGGGTCCACCGGGCACCACTGCTCAGCACCACCCGTACGGTGTTCGCACCCAAGGACTTGATGTTCGCAAATGAACCGGTTTGGCTGGTGTACCAGGTGTGCGCGTGGCTGACGCCGCGCATGATGAACTGGTTGCCGCGCGCGTCGATGAGCCGGCCGCCGCTCACGGTGAAGCCGGCCGCCGCCTGTGCCGGCGGGGCCGCCACGAACAGCGAGACGGTTGCGGCGACAACGAGCGTGAGCAGCGACGATGCGACGGCGTAGATTCGTCTTTTCATGACCTACCTCAGGGAGGACCCCGGGACGGGGACAGGTGTGGGGGAATTGGCAACTGCAGCCCGACAGTCGCCGCCCAACTCCCTGCGCCGGCACGGATCAGGGTAGGACGATGAACCGATTAACGCAACCGGTTAAGTAACCCGCCGCCCGGGCCGCGCACCTTCTGGGCGAGCCGGGTCAGGTCGGCGGTGGTCGCCAGAAGCTCACCGCCTCCGGCCAGCTCGTGCGCCACCGTGCCCTCGCCGGGTCGTCCGGAGTAGCCGTCGACCCCGGGGAAGCGCCACACGCACGCCGGGCGGCGCCCGGGCGATGCGGTGACCGACCGCCGCGGACGCCGTCATCCCCACCACAAGGATGATGCACCGGCGAGTCTTAACCGGTTCAGGCAACTTACTCCGGTCACCGCCGGACAGTCAAGGACATCGCTGCACGCCGAGCCGGAGGGGCGGGGTTGACCGACGACAGGCGGGGTAACAACCGGAATCGGACGACGGAGGAGGTCGGCATGGTCGGAGTGGGCTACACGTTGATGTGTGAACAGACCGGACCCAAGGAGCTGGTCGACCAGGCGGTCCGGGCGGAACAGGCCGGCTTCGACTACCTGGTCATCTCCGACCACTACTACCCCTGGTTGGCCTCACAGGGCCACTCTCCCTACGCCTGGTCGGTGCTCGGCGCGGTTGCCCACGCCACCTCCCGGGTCAAGCTGATGACCTACGTCACCTGCCCGATCCGGCGGTACCACCCGGCCGTGGTGGCGCAGAAGGCGGCGACGATCGGGGTGATGTCGGACGGCCGGTTCACCCTCTCGCTCGGTGCCGGCGAGAACCTCAACGAGCACGTGGCGGGCGCCTGGCCGTACGTGCACCAACGGCACGAGATGCTGGAGGAGGCGTTGCAGATCATCCGGCCGCTGCTCGACGGGGACAACCTCTCCTACTCCGGCAACCACTTCGAGGTGCCCGAGGCGTACCTCTGGGACCGGCCGGCCGACCCCATTCCGATCGCCCTCGCGGCCTCGGGGCCGCACTCGGTCGAGCTGGCCGTCGAGTACGCCGACGCGCTGGTCTGCGACACCCCGGACGCGGCCGTGGTCCGGATGTACGACGAACGCGGCGGCACCGGCAAGCCCCGGTACGGACAGGCGGCGATCTGCTACGGCCCGGACGCCGACGACTGCCGCAAGACGGTGCACGACCAGTGGCGGTGGGCCGCGCTGAACTGGACCGTCAAGGCCGAGTTGCCCGGGCCGGAGTCCTTCGTCAGCGCCACCGCGGCGATCCGGCCCGAGGACGTCGCAGAGCTCGTACCCTGCGGACCGGACCTGGACTCGCACGTGGAGGCGTTCCGGAAGTACGTCGACGCCGGTTTCACCGATGTGGCGTTCGTACAGGTCGGCGTCGACGGCCAGCCGACGTTCCTGGACTGGGCCGAGCGCGAGCTGCTGCCCCGGCTCCGGGAGATGTGATCCGATGCGATTCGGCCGCGTCGAGGTACGCCCGCTCGGTGGCGGACTGGGCTGCCTGCTGATGATCCTGATCTCGATCATCGGCTCGATCCTGCTGACCGTACTCGTCAATCTGCTCCTCTGATCGGCCGGCCGGCGCTCGACCGACCGGCCGACGTCTCGGGGCGTGCCCGGCGTGTCGGGCATTCCTCCCGGACGGCCGGGTCAGCTGTCCCTGGCTCGGCCCCAGGCGGTGCACCAGGCTCGGCCCCAGGCAGTCGTACGGCTGTCGCGCGGCGACGCGACGGAGACGATCATGCGGTTCAGAATCCTGGGTCCACTGTCGGTCGAGGTTGCCGGTGCTCCACTCCGGATCCGGAGCGCCCGGGTCTCGACCCTGCTCGCGACCCTGCTCCTGGAGGCCAACCGGACGGTGCCGACCGACCGGCTGATCGAGGCGGTGTGGGGCTGGCACGCGCCGCCGACTGCCCGCAGCCAACTGACCATCGTGGTGTCCCAACTGCGCCGGCTGCTCGCCCGGGACGGCGCGCAGCGGCCCGTGGTGCACACCGAGACGGCCGGTTACCGGCTCGCCGTCACGACCGACGAACTCGACGCGCTGCTGTTCGAACGGTACGTCGCCGAGGCGGAGCGGGCCGCCTCGACCGGCCGACCCGACGAGGCCGTCGCTCGGCTGAGGTCCGCACTCGACCTGTGGCGCGGATCCGCGCTGGCCGGAGTGCCCGGGCAACTGGTCGGCACGGCGGCCACCCTGCTCACCGAGCGGCGGGCCGCGATCCGGGCCCGCCGCATCGAACTCGAACTCGCCCTCGGCCGACACGCCGACCTGGTCACCGAACTGGTCGGGGTGGTTGCCGCGGATCCGTTCAACGAACGTTTCCGGGAGAACCTGGTGCTCGCGCTCTACCGCTGTGGCCGGGTCACCGACGCGCTCACGGCCTTGCAGGACTTCCGGCGGCGACTCGCCGACGAGGTCGGCATCGAGCCCGGTCCGCGCCTCACCGAGCTGCAGCACCGGATCCTCAACCGCGATCCCGCGCTCGACCTCCCGACCACCGCACCCGGGCCGCGCCACCGGGTGCCGACGACCGTCCCCGGGAGCGCCGGCCGAGAACCCGCTCCGATGTCGACCGGTACGGCGCCCGGGATGCCCACGGCGGCGGTACCGGCCTCCATCCGGTACCCCGCTCCGGTGTCCGGTCCGGTGTGCGCTTGTGCGGAGACGACGCCCGGAGATGTGGGAGCGGGGTTCGAAGGTGTGTCGGCGGTGCCGGGAGCGTCGTTGGTGACCGCTGTCGACTCCGGCTGCACCAACGCGAACCGGCCGGGACGGCGACCGGGCGGGCCGCCGGCCCGTCGTCGGGTGGCCGGACGACCGGGTCGACGCCGGGGTGGGCTGCCCGGTCGGCGGCCCGGCGGGCAACCGGGCGGCCCGGACCGCCGTCGGCCAAGCGGCCGGGACGGTACGGCCGGACGCACCGGGGACGCCCCGTGGCAACTGCCGCCCGCCGTCGCCGACTTCGTCGGGCGGGAAGCCGAACTGACCCGAATCCGCCGCGCCCTCGACGACGCCACCGAGCGGACCGGACCGGCGGTGGTGGTCGTCTCCGGCCTGCCCGGGGTCGGCAAGACGGCGCTGGCGGTCCGAGCCGGCTGGGACGCCGGCCCCGCGCACCCGGACGGCTGCCTGTACGCCGAACTCGTCGACGGCCAGGGGGTGCCGGTGGACCCGTACCAGGTGCTCGGCGGGTTTCTCCGTGCGCTCGGCGTACCTGGGGAAGCCGTTCCGGACGGCCGTACCGAGCGGCGTGACCTCTACCGGTCGATGGTGGCGCGGCGCCGGATCCTGGTCCTGCTCGACGGCGCCGCCGACGAGGCGCAGGTACGCCCGCTGCTGCCCACCGGGCCGGCCTCGGCGGCGCTGGTGACCGGCCGACGCCCGCTGACCGGCCTGGAGGGCGCCCACCGGGTCACCCTCGACGTGCTGCCGGTCGAGCCGGCGGTCCGGCTGCTCACCGGGATGCTGCCGGAACGGGCGGTCGGCGATCTACCGGCCGTGCACCGGACGGTGCAGCTCTGCGACCGGCTCCCGCTGGCGATCCGGGTCACCGGAAGCCGACTCGCGGTCCGGGCCGACCGGTCGCTGGCCCAGGCCGTCGACCGGCTCGCCGACAGCACCCGGCGGCTCGACCGGCTCGCCGAGGGCGACCGGGACGTGCGGCGCGGGCTGGCCGAGGCGTACCAGCTGCTGGGAACGGAACCTGCGACACTGCTGCGGCGGCTCGGCGCGCTGCCGGTGGCCGAATTCCCCGGCTGGCTCGCTGTCCCGCTGCTGGACACCGACGAGAGTAGTGCCGAGCAGGCGCTCGCCGCCCTGACCGATGCTGGTCTGGTGCGGCCGGTACCGGACCGTCGCACAGGGCTGCCCCGTTACCGGATGCCGGAGCTCGTCCGGCTGTACGCGGCGGAACGGGTCGGCGTCGACGATCCACCGCCGACCCGGGCGACGGCGCACCGCCGGGCGTACTGGTGGCTGCTGGACCTGGCGCTGCGCGCCGATAGGCAGGTACCCGACCAGGTCTTCCCGGCCGGTGCGATCGGCCAGCCGCCCGGATTCGGGCCGGCCGAGGAACTCCTGCGCGCCGTCGACGCCGACCCACTCGGCTGGCTCGGTGCCGAACGGCACCTGCTGGTCGGCGCCGCCGGGCAGGCCGCCGGACTCGGCGACACCGAGTTGGCCTGGCGGCTGGCGGTGGCACCGACGAACTTCCTGCACCAGCGCGGCCTGACCGAGCTGTGGCAGCGCGCGGTCGAGCACGGTCGTGCCGCGCTACGTGACCGGCGAGGTGTCGATCGCGGCCAGGCGCTGCTGTCGCTCGGCAACGCCCTGCTGCTGCTCTCCCGGGCCGAATCCGCCGCTGCCTGGACGGCGGCGCGGGCCGCCCGGCGGCTCTTCGACGAGCTGGACGATCCGGACCGGGCGGCGGCCTGCGCGGCCGTCCAGTGGCTGGCCGGGCAGCATCCTGGCCAGTGGCTGGCCGGGCAGCATCCCGGTCCGGCGGCGAAGCCGGTCGGCGCGAAGCCGGTCGGCGCGAAACCGGTCGGCGCGAAACCGGTCGGCGCGAAACCGGTCGGTGTGGGGGTGCGGTGCGGCGTCGACGAGCCGGCCTCGCTACGGCGGACAGGAACGCTGCGCGGGGTGATCCGACGGATCGGGATCGCGCCCCGGGCCACCCCGATCCTCTGCTCCGCCGACCAGCCCGAGCCGCCGGCACGCCGGCCGGCCATTGCCGCGCCGGCGCCAGGGTTAGGTCAAGCTCGGCGCCCGCCGGATGTCGTAAGGGCTGATACGACGGGTTGAACGCCGGCCGGGTCGATCTGGCACGGTTGCGGACCCGCACCAACCCGGACGCTGAGGAGAGGCCGGCTGCAGATGAGAACGCAGGTCTGGACGTGGCACGCCTCGGGCCGACCGACGACGCCACGGCCGTGACCCCCTCCCAGCTACGCGACGTCATGAACCGACTGATTACGGCCGGGCACTGGCGCGGCGGCGACCCACCGATCCTGATCGTCCCCGACACGACTACGGCTGCACGGCAGGTCGGCACCCGACCGGAGCGGAGATCGGCGGAGCGGCCGGACCGGAGGCCTCGGCGCAGAGCGCGACCACCTCGTCCAGCCCGATCCTTCCGGCCGGCTCCGCCCGGAGCAGACCGATGACGATCCGGCGCAACGGCGCCGGGACCGGTGGCCCGTTGAGCGACGGCTGGAGCAACGTCGCCACCCACTCCTCCGGCCACCGCACCGGCCGCCCGGCCGATCCGGCCCACGAGCCGGTACCCGCCACGTCGAGGCCGGCCGGCGAGACCCGGCCGGCCAGCCACAGGGCCAGCACGCCGAGGCTGAAGAGGTCGGCTGCCGGGTCCGGCGCCGCGCCCCGCCACAGCTCCGGCGCGACGAACCCGACAGCGCCGGAGAGCCGCAGGTCGAAGTAGGACCAGTCGTCCGGCCCGCCGGTACGCAACGCGGCCAGTTCCAGGTCGACCAGCCGGAGTTCCCCGTCCGGCAGCAGCAGCACGTTTTCCGGCGTCAGGTCCCGGAGTACCACGCCGACCGCGTGCACCGCGCCGAGCAGCCGGGCCAGCCGGCCGAGCAGGTGCTGCCAGGCCGGCCGGTGCGGATCGACCGCCGAAAGGTCCGGCACGTCAGCGGAGAGTGCCGACCCCGGGAGCAGTTCCTCGACGAGGAACCGGTGGTCGCCCTGCACGAACTCGCGCAGTGGACGGGGCGTCACGCCGAGCGGGAGCAGGTGCCGCAACACCCGCGCCTCGTGCCCGAGCAGGTCCCGGACGTCCCGGTCGTACGCGTCAACCCCGACATAGGGTCGGGCCTCCTTGATCAGGACCCCGACTCCGGTACGCAGGTCCCGAGCCCGGTAGACGCCACCCTTGTTCGCCTGCCGGATCGCGCCGGTGACCGCATACCTGCCGCCGATCAGAACCTCGGCCGGTCCGGTCGGGTCGACAGGCCCCCACAGCCCTGT
>NZ_JBEEAC010000110.1:0-463 GCF_040120695.1 Plantactinospora sp. B6F1
CACCGGCATTTCGAACGACAGGCACGGGAGGGAAAGCGCCCATGACGAAGGCTCAGCGCGACGCTGTACCTCTGCACCACCGCGCTATGAGGCAGGGGAAGCAAGCGCCGAGGGAGCACTTGCCGATGCGTCCGCTTTGGTTATGCCGGACCTGCGGTCAGCCGTGGCCGTGCGGCCAGGCGAAGCTGGATCTTCTTGCCGAGTACCAGGGCAGCCGTGTGAGTCTGTGTCTCTACCTGGCCGCTCTGCTCTGCGACGCCATCGACGACCTGCACCAACTTAACCCCAGCGTGACGGGAACCACCGCCGACTTGTTCGACCGATTCCTTGGTTGGCTATGAGGTTCCCCCGATAGCGTGGAGGCCTGACCTAAGGGGATAGATGGTCATGGCTGAGACGAGGAGACGGTTCGACCGGGCGTTCCGCGAGGGCGCCGTTCGGATCGTGCGGGAGACGGGCAAGC
>NZ_JBEEAC010000111.1:0-390 GCF_040120695.1 Plantactinospora sp. B6F1
CCGCCCTCCGCCCAGCTCATATCGGGCGAAGTCTTACTCATCGGACACCCCACCAGGACACCGCCACGCCGTTGACTTGGCCACGTTCATCCGTACCTACCTGGGGACACCAACCCGTACGCCGACAGCAGCGTCGCTTCGCCGCAGAAGTCGCCCGACGCCTTCAGGAGCCCGCCTACCGACCCAAAGTGTCAAAGGACCCGATCGCCCACTGGATCGCCGACGACTGCTGGCGCCCACCCAGCCCGGCACGAACCACCTAGGGGGACTGTACAAATAACGGCTGATCGACCGATCAAGGGAGAGACGCCAGATGACGACCGAGACCACCGTGGGACAGCCGGCCGCTGGGCCGGTGGGTGCGGTCACGGATGAGCAGTTGATCGCGAT
>NZ_JBEEAC010000112.1:0-365 GCF_040120695.1 Plantactinospora sp. B6F1
GGCGTTCAACGCGGCTTTCCATCGGTTGGACCAGCGGACGCGGCCCTTGCCGGTCGGGTCGAGGCTGACCACGGTGAGGTAGAGGACCTTGAGAGCGGCCTGCTCGGTGGGGAAGTGTCCGCGGGCGCGGACGGCCTTGCGGATACGGGCGTTGACCGACTCGATCGCGTTCGTCGATCGCGTTCGTACCCGGTATGAAATTAGGCGGAGGCCCGCGTGGTGTTCCGCTGGTCCGACGCTCTTGGTCGGGCATACGGTGTGACCGTCCGGAACAGGGGCCTTCGGGGAACACGTATGGGCAGGCCGTTCTTGCTCGGTGGGCTGCGAGCCCGTGTTAGTAGTTGGCCGTCCCTGCGACTGGTCCG
>NZ_JBEEAC010000113.1:0-358 GCF_040120695.1 Plantactinospora sp. B6F1
CTCTTGGTCGGGCATACGGTGTGACCGTCCGGAACAGGGGCCTTCGGGGAACACGTATGGGCAGGCCGTTCTTGCTCGGTGGGCTGCGAGCCCGTGTTAGTAGTTGGCCGTCCCTGCGACTGGTCCGGCTGCGCTGCGAGCGCGTATCCGTAGGTGTCGTTCCGTCCCAGCGGTTCTCCACCGATCGAGCAGCGGAGGGAGCAGATGATGGTCCGCTATATCGGCATGGATGTGCACCGCGAGTTCGCGCAGTTGGCGGTCGTCGAGGACGGCCTCGTGCGTGACGAGGGCCGCATCGGCGTGACGTCGGAGGCGCTGCGGCAGTGGGCTACTGGCCTGCGGGCTGATGATCAGGTGG
>NZ_JBEEAC010000114.1:0-350 GCF_040120695.1 Plantactinospora sp. B6F1
CCGGTCTCCCGGGCGATCTGCGACAGACTCAGCCCCGCCTCGTGCAGCGCACGGAACCGGCGCAGCTCCAACCACCGCTCCGACCGCAGAACCATCGCCGCCCTCCGCCCAGCTCATATCGGGCGAAATCTTACTCATCGGACACCCCACCAGGACACCGCCACGCCGTTGACTTGGCCACGTTCATCCGTACCTACCTGGGGACACCAACCCGTACGCCGACAGGTGGTCCAGTCTCCGTTGGAGAGTTGCTGCCATTGGACGGCTGCTTTGATGTGGATGCCGAGCATTTTGGCCAGGATCGCGGCCGGGACCTCGGCGGCGAGCATGAATAGTGCGGTGTTGCGGTC
>NZ_JBEEAC010000115.1:0-564 GCF_040120695.1 Plantactinospora sp. B6F1
TCCCGAGTGCAGTACCATCAGCGCTGGAAGGCTTAGCTTCCGGGTTCGGAATGTAACCGGGCGTTTCCCTTCCGCCATAACCGCCGTAACCCTATCAACAACACAAACAACAACCCCCGACCCACACGGTAGGGTTTCTTCTGTTGTTCGTTTGCTGTGAATCGCACAGTGGACGCGTAGCAGCTTTGTAGTCAAGTCCTCGGCTTATTAGTACCGGTCAACTGAACCAGTTACCTGGCTTACATCTCCGGCCTATCAACCCAGTCGTCTCACTGGGAGCCTTACCCCCCATCCCGAGTGCAGTACCATCAGCGCTGGAAGGCTTAGCTTCCGGGTTCGGAATGTAACCGGGCGTTTCCCTTCCGCCATAACCGCCGTAACCCTATCAACAACACAAACAACAACCCCCGACCCACACACGCGGGGAAACCAACTCTTGTTGTTCGTTTGCTGTGAATCACACAGTGGACGCGTAGCAGCTTTGTAGTCAAGTCCTCGGCTTATTAGTACCGGTCAACTGAACCAGTTACCTGGCTTACATCTCCGGCCTATCAACCCAGTCGT
>NZ_JBEEAC010000116.1:0-532 GCF_040120695.1 Plantactinospora sp. B6F1
GCCACGACACACACTGGCTCAACTGGCGCCGCCGTCACCAGGCCCGTGCACGCTGGTTCCACCAACGTGCACGGCTGAACCGGGACTACGCCCTGGTCAACTAGCAATTGGCGGCTGCCGTACTAGTCGGCCTGGTGCGGGCAGCGGGGGACTGTACAAATAACGGCTGATCGACCGATCAAGGGAGAGACGCCAGATGACGACCGAGACCACCGTGGGACAGCCGGCCGCTGGGCCGGTGGGTGCGGTCACGGATGAGCAGTTGATCGCGACCCGGCGCAGCGCCGGTGCGTCGTTGACCCCGTCACCGGTCATCGCCACCACGTGCCCGCCGGCCTGCAGGGCCGCGATGATGTCCAGCTTCTGCTCCGGTTGAACCCGGGCGAAGACCCGTTGGCCTTGAATCCGGGCGAAGACCCGTTGGCCGTCGACGCCGTGCCGGGTGAGTTCGCCGTCGTCGCCCCGTACGACGTCGTCACCGCCACGCCAGATTCCGAGCTGGCCGCCGATGGCGGCGGCCGTGACCGGGTGG
>NZ_JBEEAC010000117.1:0-583 GCF_040120695.1 Plantactinospora sp. B6F1
CATCCCAACAACCCGGAGGACCCCAGGAGACCACGCCCACCGCCGCGACAGACGGCCCACCACCATGCCCAGAGCCCACCCACATCGATCAACAGTGATCAAGGCTGCCGGGCCGACGTGGCCAGCGGGAGTGTAACGTAAACGGTGGAAATCAGACAGATAGGGATTCTCTGATGGCAACCGTGACGAACACTCATTGCGAGGCGGCGGTCGACGCAGCCGCCGGTGAGACGGCCAGCGGCGAGGACCTCCTTGCCGGTGGGGTCGAGGCTCATCAACGCCATGTAGACGCACTTGAGTGCTGCGGCCTCGTTCGGGAAGTGTCCGCGGGCGCGGACGGCCTTGCGGATACGGGCGTTGACCGACTCGATCGCGTTCGTGGAGCAGATGACCTTGCGGATCTCCACGTCGAAGGCGAGGAAGGGCACGAACTCGGCCCAGGCGTTCTCCCACAGCTTCACGATCGCCGGGTACTTGCGGCCCCATGCCTCGGCGAACTCCAGGAACCGTTCAGTCGCGGCATCCTCGGTCGCCGCGGTGTAGACCGGCTTGAGCGCCTTGGCGATCTTGTCCCAGTCCCAGG